>JACQQO010000118.1 GCA_016206955.1 Candidatus Omnitrophota bacterium | reverse complement strand
TGCTTTGAGTTGGTTTACCTCGGAATTTACGCCCAAGAAGCTGAGAAGTCATCTGGAATTTGTCAGGCCTTTTGAGGAATATTTAGCCGGGAAGCGTTCCGAATTGCGCGCCGAGGCGCGATTGATTCCTCCTCTTGAGAATTCTGATTTCGAAGGATTCGAGGTTTCGGATGCGTTCAAGCGAAGTTTTCGGTTTTTATATGCCATGGACCGTGAATGGGCGGTAACTTTTCATCAAGTGGTGCAAGAGACATTTGATCAATTGTTAAGGCCCATGGCGGTTCCTATTCCTCAGTTATTTATAGAACGCGATCCAACAACTTACTACGTGGGTGAGGTTCAAAGAGCAGCTCAAGAGAACGAGTGGTATCAAGCAGGCGAATCGGCTGTCATCCACGCAGCAAATTTAATTCGATTTGCCTATGAGGGTAGTGAAAAGGCGCAAGATATTATTTCTGACATAAAGCCTTGGTTAGAAGATGCTGTTCGATATTACGCCTCAGGTTTGAAAAGGAAAGAAGACGGCACAGCACGAATGGTCCATCAGGCATTGCTTCAATTCACCCAAAATGAGGTGTCTATCAAGAACCTTGTGCTTCTGATGTATAAGAAGTACGGCGATGTCCAAAAGTACCTGCATCCAATCAAAAACGGCGAAAAGGTCATGATTAACGTGGAGGGTAGTCCGGGCCGAACCGCAATCATTCGTAATGGAAAAGGGCCTTTTCGGCTTACACTGTCTGATCGTGGTGTTGTCGAGCTTATGCGATTGGGTGACGGTGAACTATTCTTTTTTGTCCCGGGGGTTCAATATCAAATATCACGCGAACCAGATCCTCGTAAGATTGACGTCTATAAAAGAGGGCTAAAAATTCAAAGCGGAGGACACACGGTCTATTATCCCTTGGTCAACCGGGCCCCTATTGATTTAGAGACAGCTTTTGACACCATTTCTACCGAGCCTTTTCGCTTTAAAGTTCTCGAGGAAGGCAAAGTTGAATTCGTGAATCACTATGATCCGTGGACGCCGACAGAGGTCGAAGGCGTTATCATTCGCGGGGGAGTTATACCTGAACCTCTCGGGAATAAGTTGGCCCGTTGGTCTCGTATACCCTATCAACTCGTGCGTTCACGTCAAAAAGCGAAGCGCGAACGCCAAACGCAAATGGAATTGGAAAGACTTAGGAGACAGCGTGCAGCAATAAGTTCTGGTATTACGAAACAAGCAATCGATGAATTTTTAGCTGAAGGAATCGCATCAAAATTTCGCGTGATAGCGGTTGAACCCGTGGATGGCAGGTTCCCCGCCTCTGAAGTTGAAATTTATCTCGCCAACAAGCAAGGAAATTCTGCGAATGAAAAAGAGGGCGAAGAATTGGAAATGATGGCGCTGGAAGGCCTTGGTGTTTTTTCATCGATGAGTCTAGGCTTGAGAGAAAGAGTTGTTGATGGGGTCTTAAAATATGTTTACGTGGTTACACTCTCCCGCGCTGGCCGCGCTGAAATGCGCGATGAAAATACCGATGGAACTCGGGGAATTGTTGTGGAGAAAACTGCGGTTGTTTCGAATCTGGACGAGTTTGCGAAGGTTGTGGACGCGTGGTCAAGTGAGGCCGAAGGATTTGATTTCGTACAGCTTTTCGGAGCACCGCCAACCGCTCCTCGCCAAGATGAAGTGAAACCAACAGGAAGCCATACCCCGTGGTCGGATCCAAATTCATTTGGGACTCATTATCGGGTTACTTTATCCCATGCTTTAGGTGAAGAGGAAGTCCCGCTTTCATTGTTACTTGGAAGGCACCCAGATGGTAAGAAAATCCTGGTCATTTCAAACGCCGAACAGCCAGCCGCAGAGGCAGAATTGCGTTCTGAATTGAGAAATGGAGAAACCGAAGAAGCAGCGGAAGCGCTGAAGAAACTTGGTTTCGAAATAGACGATAAAGGCCGCATTGCCTACGGCGAAAATTTTAGGCCGACTCCGCTCAATTTTGAATTCATCATCGTTCCTCACGGAAGAACGCCGGCGAATGACGCAAAGTTGTTTCAAGGCGGTGAGTCTGACGGTGAGCCACGATTTCAACTGAACACGGAAGGGTGGCGTCAAGCCCAAAAAACAGCTTCCTTACTTTGGCACCGCCTCCGTCACCGAATTATACGAGGCGAGCGGATTTATTTTCTCACCAGTCCTTTAACTCGCGCGGTACAAACAAGCCTTCCCTTTAAACAGCATGTTTTGGGGTTGAACTTAAAGGATGCTCAGGGCCGGCCCATTAGAGTGGATTGGAAGAAAGAACCTCTCCTTACGGAATATGTGGTCGGTGAATGGGGCGATAAAAACCGCAATCAGCTTCAAGATAACCCGCAAGCCGTCGCCAATAAAGCACGCAATGTTTTCGCCAAACCGGAAAAGGGCGAAAGTTACGCGCAATTTCTTGTGCGTGTCCAAGCCGCACTTGAAACCTTCAATCAAAGATATCCGAAGGGGACTGTGATCGCCATCGGCCATTCTTCATGGATAGGCGCCGCCAAAATTCTCACAGGCTCAGAAGGAGTTTACCGTGTTATTGCGGAGAAAGGATATATTGACTGGGGCGCCATCAATCCGGGAAATGAAGACCGAGGCATTCCTGTCCATCTCAATCCATTAGCTCGTTCCGAAGTTCGGCGAAATTTGGGAGTAAAACTAGAAAATATTGATGAAAGATTAAAGTTAGAAGGAAGAACTTTGGCGGCGGTGATTGGCGTAAGTGTATTGGTTGCCTTCAGTTTCATAGAGCCTTCGTTGGCAGCATACGCCGCCTTTTTTGGAGCGGTCTTATTTGGGATAGGCTTAACTGGGATTGCTTCGGTCGCTTCGCTCCCTCCGAGTGACGTCATTGCGAGGAGTCCGCAGGACGACGAAACAATCTCAAATTCTCGCTTAATTCAGAAAACGAAAGACGTATTTTTAATTGGTATCGACGGGCAATTTCCTGTGGTTGATCTAAAGGCTTTAGGACTTAGGCGAGGTGACCGCGTTGTGGTATTGGATTCAGCGGGCAAGCGCGATGCGTTTGATTTTTATTCGCAAGTTGAAATTCCCGGTGTCAATATTGTTCGCCATAAGCTGAATGGACGCCAGCCAACGCCTCAAGAACTTAAAAAACTTCTTTCGAAGCAGCCAAATTCCTTTCCGATTATTCTATTTTCCGCTGGCTTTGATCTTTCCTTTCTCACTCAATATCAAGACGCTGCTCAGCGCGAAGGTTATTTGGCCGCTACGCCTTGGACAGAATCTGCGCGAAGGGCTTTATCTGATTTACTGGGACGAGTCCGTCCTGAGGAACTGACTCGCCTTGGCCTTGGAGAACCGCTTCAATATAGGAAATCAGAGGACGGGCTTATTTCGCTTAAAGTTAACCCATTTATGGAAGAGCAATTTGCACAGACATATTTCGATCGATTGAACCATCAACTCGCTTCCGATCGCATAACTAAAAAAGCGGCGTAGCTGTAAGTCATTTACTTACAATAGTTTACAGTTTAGAAATATCTTTCTAAAAAATTTGAAAAAGATTGTTTTGTATGATATAGTCTTAACCTATATCTGACCCATTTCCGTCCGGGAGCAACGGAAAAATCTGAAACGAAGGGAAATTTGGTCTGAGTGAGAAGTAAGAAATTCTTAGCGATCTTCCTAGCTTGCCTTTTGATTCCGTCGTTCGCTCAAGCGTCAGAGAAAACCTCCGCCTTATCTCTTCCCTCTGATTTAGCCCGAATCGAAAAAGTTCAAACCGGCACAAACGGCAAAACCATCGTCCTCATCCAAGAAGCCCACGTCGATTACGGCGCCCAAAAAGCAATCGCCGGAATTTTAAAATCCCTCATTGAAAAAGATTCCCTTCGTCTCGTTTTAGTGGAAGGCAACTGGGACGATGGGAGCCTTTCATATCTTCGGACTTACGCAAGCAAGGAAGGGCGCCTTGAAGTATCCGAGCGGTATTTAAAAGAAGGAAAAATTTCAGGCGAAGAATATCTCGACGTGGTTTCTGATCTTGATTTCCAAATTTGGGGAATCGAAAACCCCAAATTTTATGAAGAAAACATGGAAGCTTTTTTAAGAATTGAGCCTCAGCAAAAGGAGTGGCTTTCAAAAGCGGGCGAATTTGAGGCTTTGCTTGATCAACTGGCCGAGAAAATATTCCCGCCTCAAATTCAAGAACTGAAGCGGAAAAAAAGTAAGTTTGAGGAAGGAACCATTACCCTTTTCGACTACCTTTCAGCGTTAAAAAAGCTGAATGAGTGTCATTCCCGCGAAAGCGGGAATCCAGAACGGCTGGATCCCCGCGTGCGCGGGGATGACAAGCCCGCTTGCAATAATGGGTTTGCATCTACCCCGACCCTTGAGAAACTTATTTCTTTATTAGATGGAGAAGTCGGAATCGATCCCGAAGGGGCGCGGCAGGAAAAAGAGGCTTTAATCCGCGCACTTTCGCGTAAACTCACGAAGCCGGAACTTGCGAAGATTGAACTCCTCAAAAACCGCAAAAATTCCGAAGAAGAACTCGAATTCATCAAGTCTCTCCTCGATTTATATCAAAAATATCAGAACCAGCTAAAATCCTTATCCCTTGAACATTTAGAACGCTACGTTCGCTCACTTGAAGAAACGAACCGCCTCGATTCAAATGTTATTTTTGGCGAGCTTGAAGAACTCGAAAAAAAGATTGCAGACCAAAATCTTTCAACGCCCGAGCAGAAAAGATTGGAGGATGTTTTCCGCAAATTCAGTGTTTTAAAGAAATTGTTCAAGCTGCAATTGACCTCTGAAGAATTTGAACGGCTAAGAGTTTCTGATCAAAATCAACTTTTCATTTCCTCCCCCCTTGTGGGGGAGGATAAAGGTGGGGGGTCGATCCCCCCATCCCTGCCTTCCCCCGTAAGGGGGGAAGGGGATTTGCTAGTGAATTGGCAAGAATTTTTAAAACAGAGGGCCTCTGAATTTTCTCTGAAAATTCCAAGAATCGATATGGCGTCCTTAGAGAAGTTTATGCAGGAAACCATGGCGTTTTATATTTCAGCGCGGAAGCGCGAAGGCGCTTTGATCGAAAACGCGATTAAAAAAATCGAAGCCGAAGGAAGTTTAAAAACCGCTTTAATCGCAGGCGGTTTTCATTCGGAAAATTTGACGAGAGCATTCAATGAGCGGGGATATTCCGTGGCCGTGGTTGCGCCGCGTTTCACCCCGGCGGATTTGAAAGATCACGATCGGCATTATTTTGAAATACTAAAATACAATTGGGACTCGCGCGAAAATATCGCCGTGAGCCCAGCGCAAAAATTATCCTAAAGGAGGATAAACACATGCAACTTAAAAATGCATTTGAAATTTCTAAAAAAATCGCGGCCATTGTTCTCATTATCGGACTCATTTTACCTTCCCCCGCTTACAGCATCGACAAACTTGGCGCTACTAAAGCTACGGGTATGCTCGCCGGCCTCGGCGCTGATCTTTGGAATGTGGACCACCGTTCTGCAGAGCTTCTGCCCCGTTCCGAACTTCGGAGTGGCGCGGTTCGCTACGGATTTGCTCAGCCCGAAATAAAGAGCACTCATTCTTTTGCTTCCTTTAATGTTGGAAGATTGCTGAAGGAGCCTTTGGAAATTCTGCCCGATCGGGTAGTCAACGCCGTTCGAGCCTATTTGCAAAAGGCCTACGACAAAAAATGGCTTAAAGGATTTAAGGTTGTCGATCTTACTGCTTCGCATATTCAAATTCATGTGACTCACAATTTTGGGGAAAACAACGCGGATGTTCACCGCATTATGCTTGAGGCCGTTCGTGCAGGTCTTGAAAAGATGAAGGATAAGTTAACCGTGGATCCTACGGCCCACAACTCGCTCGATACGCTCAATTTGATAAGTGAGGCGCAAGTTACTTTTGCTGATCACCCATTTAAGGAAAGGCCCGGCGTTTCAGAAAGTGTTGAAGTGGCCATGGGCGTCAACGTTGATATTTCCGCTTTCAACAACACCGCCTACGAACTTTTTGCGAATCTCGACCTGAATCCGGCCATGACGCTGAGCGGTGATAAAATCCGCGGAGTTCGTTTTTACATTCAGAAGCGAGAAGACATTCTTCGTGGTCGGAGGGGGATTAAAGTGTTAGAGATTTCCCAAGGAGAGAATGGCGAACCCGATGTCAACCAGATGCGGGAAATAAAAATATTGGCGGCTCAAACCGAAAACGTTGTGACCGCCGTTTATCCTGTACCCGGACGTACTTTTAAAGATCCGACCGAACCGTTGATGACCGTAACGTTTCAGCCCGCTTTTGGTTCTAGCGGCGAGGCGGTTCTTAATCCGATCGCTATTTTCCGTGGTCAGAGCGGCGGCCCTGCCGTGGGAGCGGTTGGGCATACGGTTGCAAACACCCGTTTGGTTTTGGGCGGACCGAACTCAGAACATTATGTTGCCGTTAGGCCTTTTACATTAAAAGAAGCCCGAAGACCGATTAAAGAAGAAGGAATCGGCGGTTTTGTCATGTATGGATATGAACAAGCGGGCAATGGATATATGCCAAGAGATGGTTACATTTCGGATTATTTTGGATTAAGCCGGACTTTTCTTCACGGTTATATTCAAAAAGCCAAAAGGTTCGCTGAGGTGATGCTGGTTCACAAGGGTTTTCAACCCTATCTTCACCCGCTTGCGGCAGCAAAGAAAGCGGAACCGGTCAGACGCGCACTGAACGATCGTTTTGTGGATGTTGTGAAAGATTTTGACCCGGATCCTTTCTATACAGAGGTGATTCAGAGAGTGGAAAATGGAGAATTAATTCTCATCATTTCAGGGAAAGGAGATTACGGCGCAAACAATGGGCACACGAAGGCAGCCGCGTTGTTTACCGCTCTTCAAAGGGCTTATCTCGAGTGGATGAAAGAGAAAGGTTTGATTGACGATTATTTTACGCTCGGACAAGATCCGACCCGAAAAATGGAACGGCTCCGATTGGAACGTAATTATGCCGCCGGCGATGATACCCACATGAGCATTGTCATTAAAGCCAGAACCAATAATAAGGGAGAAATAGACGAGAAAATAAGAAATGCTCAAACAATTATTAAACGCGCCATGGCTTTGGGGGCGACCTTTCATACCTTAGCGTTTAAAGATACGGACCAAAAAGACAAGCCCGGCGTCGGTACTTACGGGCCTTTTCAGGATTTAGTAGGCACCGATTTGGAAGACATCAAAGAAGATCCCTTCGGCTGGCTTGGATTTGCCGAAGAAGGGACCGAAAGATTTTTTGAACTTGCCAATCAATTAGCGGATCAGCGTGATATCAAAGCAGGCGTAATCCGTTCTCTTCATGATCAGTGGCAGGCTTGGAAAAAGGCCGGAGGACAAGGCGACTTTACGGTTGATAGAGGCAGGACAGGCAATACTTCAGCTCAGGGGATTGGAATTGCTTCGCTTGCCTTCGATCCTAAGCTAGAAGGCGGATTTGCTGAACTTGATGCGGACAAAATGGGCCCGCCAGCCTTTAATATTTTATTTTTTCATGCCATGCAGGCAGCATTGCCGGAACATAGAAACGGATTGGTGGCTGAAGTTTGGGATTTAAAGGCTTTCGATGAAAATGACAATATTGCAGCCGAAGATCTTCCCACACAATGGTCTGATATCAGCCACCTTGTTCATTCTGCAATGAAGGCGAAAGAAAAACGTATCACAGACGAGAACGCCAAGTGGCTTAAGGAAACCGCTTATCAGAATGGTACCGTATTGGCAGCATCTACGGAACACGAACGTTTGGGAGCAATTTTAAAAGAGATCGGATTCGTGCCTTCCAAGCGTATTTTTCTTGATGTTGAAACAGAACTCGAAACGATCCAGACTTTGCTTGGAGATTCGGATCGTTTTAATGTCAAAGCTGTTTGGGACAAGAAAAAAGCTGGTTGGGATCCTAAGAACGTTCAAGAATTTCTTAACCTTCCGATTGCAGCGTCTACCGTTTCGCGTCTGGGGCTGTTATCAGGCGGAGAATATGTTGGCAAAGACGATCCGAAGAAAATGGGCAGAATTCGATTCATGCAGCATGTTTTTGATTATTTGGCAAAAAATCCGTGGATGCTTCAGGGCAATATGAACGGTTCGCATCAGCTTCAGGGATTGACTCTTCCCGTGAATGAAGCGATAGCGACCCTTAACAGTGCGCCGATCGCCGTCGCTTTGATTTACCGGTTTTCCGAAGATGGTAATTTGCAAAGCGTTGAAGATGTTTTTAAAGCGGAACGATTCCGCAAACGAGCGAAAGCCGCTGCCGATTTTAATCTTGATTTTATTTCAGCACAGCGAGCGACCAATCCGCACCTTGCTCATCGAGAACAGGTGGAAGGGGCGTACGCGATAGAAGCCATCTCAAGGCACTTGGATTCTGCCGAGAGCCCATTTTGGCTTGATAAATTGCGCGCCCAAAAACCAGGCCAATATCCGGAGCCGGTTTCGGCCGATGCCTCGACTCTTTATAACGCTGTGGTTCGAGACGAAGCTGACGCCTATCAAGAATTATCTGGTCGCGCGGAGCTAAGAGACCAAGTCCGGCTGGCCCGGATCGATTTTGATCATTTACCGCCGGAATCTGTGGCCCGCTTAACGCGATTTCCAGAGAAAGATGAGCCTCAAATTTTTTCAAACGTGTTTTTCCATGACGGCCTCTGGAAGGATTCGGATGCCATGCATGACAGTTTTGAGCGCCTCGGCGCGCTGAGTGTAACAACCAATCAATCGATCGCACAAACTAAGGCCGCGACTTGGAAGCCTTATGTGTTTGAACTTTTGGCGCGCGGATTGTCTGACGCGGAGATTTTTTTACGGGCCTATCACCGGGAGGCAAGAATTCCTTTCGAAGCGTTGGCGTTGCTTCGAGCCCGCTATAACGGTGCCATCGGCCAGGTTTCTCAAGAAGCATCTGCGTTCATTACCGATAAGAATGCTTTAGTGGGTGCCATGGAAGGAATCGACGGGCTCTTTGGCGAAAAAACCTCGCTTGTGAAACTTCCAAATATTCAAGGAACGATTGCCGGCCTTCGAAATATCGCCGAATCTGCCCCCCAAGCTACCTATGAAAGAGTATTGGACGGCCGCAGCGGGAATATTACGCTTGGATTTTCAGTGGACCATTTCCTGGCTCATGCTGAGCAGCATATCGCCGGTTTGGAACAAAGGGCGAAGAACCTTGAAGCAGCAGGCTATAGTCATGACCAAATCAGCCGGGATTTTGCTCAAATCAACTGGGTCTTCAGTTTGTTTATGAGCCGGATTGACCGTCTCGTGGTTCCGTGGTTTGATGAAGCCATTGCTCAAATTAAACCAATAGGTCACACATATCATCATAAACATAACCTCCGTCTGCTCAAAGGCAAAACCTCCGTTGCTTTAGGACGTTTCGTCGGACAAGTCATGCAGGCGATTTATTTGGGGAAACCTTTGAATGACGACGCCAATTTTCTGCCTGAAAATCAGAAGCGGTTAGTTTCCGATTTGCGGAATCGGTTTCGGGCACTTGGAGTTTACGCGCCGCGTCCGCTTAATTTATTAATTGCTTCAAGCGGTAAATACGAGGATCAACCCTATGCCAGTCCGCTTCAATATGTACTTCCGTTTTTGGGCGAAGCCGTGTGGAATACACTGCCTCCGAAAACACTGCAAGCATTGAGCGACCTCGTTAAGAATAACGGAGCAGCACGATACGTTGTTTCAATCGACAATTTGAGAACACAAAATCTCATCCAAAACCCCATTCCCATGCTTGAACAGCCGGACAAAGAAGATGAACATGCTTATGAGGATTGGGACTCAGAGATTCTGTCGGGCTCGAGAAAGAGTCATGGTGTGCCTACACAATCTGCAAGTTCTGTCTTGAAAGAGACACAAGACTTGCTCTTGTCCGAACGTAAAAGCCCGGACCAGCAGACGTTCACCGCCATCGGCAATGAACGCCGCGATGCCGGAGCGAAAGCCTTCGCAAAGGCAGAACAGGAAATGCTCGATCTCATTGGAAAATGGCGCGTTGAGTTTGAAACCCGAGAGTCCTCAAGCGAAGCGCAGAGGGCCGAGCTACGGTTGGGTAAGAGAGCGGCTGCTGAAGAGGCTCTCGAGCAGGCTTACGAGAAGGCTCAAGAGATTCCCGCTTCGGTAGAAATAGATATTCAGAATCTACCGAAGGTTGTGACCAAAGTTGTCTCGAATATCAAAACCTTAGGCAAACTTGGCGGATATAAAGTGGTAGAACCTTTACTGAGCAGTCTTTCTCG
>JACQQO010000117.1 GCA_016206955.1 Candidatus Omnitrophota bacterium | reverse complement strand
TCGATCATACCGACTCGGACCGCACCAATGGGAATTTCAAACGGAATTTGAGAAATCATGAGAGCCGCAGAAGCGCCGATCATCGAAAGCAAATCTGGATTGTTCTGGCCGTCCACCGAGAGCACAGTGGACATGATTTGAACTTCATTATAATAGTGCTCTGGAAAAAGAGGCCTGAGCGGACGGTCAATCAGGCGTGAAGTGAGAATTTCCTTTTCGGTCGGGCGGCCTTCCCGCTTAAAAAACCCGCCCGGAATCTTTCCCGCCGCGTAGGTTTTTTCACGATAATCTACCGTCAACGGAAAAAAATCCTGATCCTCTTTCAACTCCTTTGCCTCAACCACCGTGGTCAAAACCACGGTTCCGCCATATTGAACTACCACAGCCCCGTCGGACTGTTTGGCCATCCGTCCTGTTTCAATGATTAATTCTTCCGAACCTATTTTCGTACTGACTCGTATCATCATAATAAACTCTAATCCCTTTCTATTTTCTTAATTCCAACTGTCCGATTAATTTTTTATAACTTTCTGGGTTTTCCGATTCCAAATAAGCGAGTAATTTTTTGCGTTTCTCTACCATTCGAATCAATCCCCGCCTCGAATGACGATCCTTTGGATGAATCTTGGAATGCTCCGTCAGCTCATTGATCCTGGAAGTTAAAAGTGCAATTTGTACCTCACAAGAACCCGTATCGGTTTTTCCACGCTGATACTTTTTAATGGTTGCTGTTTTATTTTCTTTACTACCTTCCATACTACCTCCTATGACTAACGATTTGAAAACCACTTCTCTGCTTCTTCGACATCCTGCTGAATCTGACCTCGAAGGCTTTCCTGATTTGAAAAGGCCCGTTCAGCCCTCAACCTTTGGCCGACGATCACTTCAACAGTCTGATTCGCTAGATTCTCATGTTTAAACGATTCTAAAATATGTACTTCCGGGATGGGTTGATGATCCAAACCAAACGTCGGACGTCTGCCGTAATTCAAAACCGCTTTTAAACGCCCCCCCATCTGGCGCGCATCAAGTTGATTCAGACCGTTTCTCTTAGCGACCAACCGACAATCCCAAACTTGGACCCAAGCGGTGTATACCCCTTCCGGCGGCATCGCTTCACTGTGAGGATCCAAATTAACCGTGGGAAACCCCAACTGCCGTCCCCTGCCACTTCCCAATATCACGGATCCAAAAAAAGAATAAGGACGACCTAAAAACTTCGCTGCCTTATCCAGTTTTCCGTCTTGGATCAAAGAACGGATCAGACTGCTTGAAACCACTTGGCCTTCAACTTCAAAAGGGGCCGCTTCTAAAAATTCGAAATCGTACTTCTCAGCAAGCGCGCGCATCAAGCGGCTGTCTCCCGAACGGTCATGGCCGAATCGGGCATTAAAACCAAGGCAAACTTCCCGGGCGCCCAAAGTTTCAACGAAAATCTTCCGGACAAAATCTTCCGGCTTTTCACGTGAAAATGAAAGCGTAAAATCAATTAAGAAGCACAAGTCCAAACCCGAGCAATCTAAAAGAACCAGCTTATGAAAAAGCGAGGTCAGAATCGGCGGATCCTCCTTCCGATGCAGTACCCTTTGAGGGTGCTCGCGAAACGTAAATACAGCGGCGGTCCCATTCAATTTTTTCGCCCGCTTCGAAATCGCCGCCAAAATTTCCAAATGCCCTAGGTGAACCCCGTCGAAATTCCCAAGGGCCACAACTAAATTAGGATATTCCTCTTTTTTGAAATGACTCAGATCGCTGACAACTTCCATCGATGAAAATCAACCGACTGACGCCGGAACTGGATCTCGGATCAGCGAAATCAACCTTTCGGAACTCAATTTTTTAAGTTCTTCGATCCTGACCGCATCATCAAGCGCAAACGATCCACTTCGAACCCGCCTCAGTTGCGACAAAACGGCAAACGAACCCAGCATTTCTCCTAAATCATTGACCAAAGTTCTTAAATAAGTTCCCTTTGAAACGCGCGCGAAAAACCGGATCTCGGGCAAATTGATTTCCTCAATCCGAAATTCATAAATCGTGACGGTCCGCTTAGGGCGCTCTACCGTTTTCCCTGCACGAGCCAGTTGATAAAGGCGCACCCCTTGATGTTTTAATGCCGAAACCATCGGCGGAATTTGTTCCAAAACGCCGGTAAATTTCTTAAAAGCCTCCCTCACATTTTCTTCTGAAACATGCTGCCAAGATCTGGTCCCGATCACGGTGCCTGAAATATCGTGGCTGTCGGTTTTAATTCCAAGCCGAATCGTTCCGTAATAATCTTTATCGCAGGAAGACAGCTCCTTTGATTTTTTGGTAGCGCCTCCGAGAAGGACCACTAAAACCCCCGTGGCGAGAGGATCTAAGGTGCCGGCATGGCCCACTTTTTTGATTCGAAACCGGTTTCTCACAAGCGCGCATACATCATGTGAAGTCCACCCTTCTTCTTTATCGACAACCAAAATACCGTTTCGCTGTAACGCAATCATGAGAAGTTATTTCTTTGTCTTAGTGATCAATTTAATTTGATCTAGAATTTTTTGCGTGGCTTCTTCCAAAGTGCCGCTGATCATACATCCCGCTGCTTTCTTATGACCTCCGCCGCCAAAATGAACTGCAATCTGGGCGACGTCGTTGTCTCCTTTCGAGCGAAATGAAACGCGGATTTGCCCGCCGTGATTACCATCCATTTCACTCAGGAAAAAAGCAAATTGAACTTCTTTGATGTATTTCAGAAAATCGATAAATCCTTCGGTATCTTCATACGTGGCGCCGGTGCGTTTCAAATCCTCTCGGGTAAGCCCCACCCACGCAACCTGCCCGTCAGCGCTGGTTTTAACTTTTCCAAGCAGGAGGCTGTAGAGTTGAAGTTTTTCAAGTGAAGAAGTGGCATACAATGCGTCATTAATTTTTTCGATGTCGATTCCGGTTTGAATCAGTTCCGACGCGATTTGGTGAGATTTAACCGTGGTGTTGCTGTATTTAAATGACCCCGTATCGGTGGTGATGGTAACGTAGAGCGCGGTTGCTTCTTCGCGGTTTAGCTTCATCTTGAAATGTTTAAATATATCATAGACCACTTCCCCCGCGGCTGAAGCGGAGGGTTGAATATAGTTATAGTGGCCGAAACGACTATTGCTCACGTGATGATCGATATTGAAAATTTCTGTTTTCGGGCCTAGAAGTGTTTGGACTGATCCCACTCGTTCCAAGGTCGGACAATCGGCCACCACCAAGGCATCAAATTTGCGCCCGGGCGCAATATCTTTGACTTGATTCCAACGTTTACTCGGAAGGCAGCATAAGCGCTCAGGAAAAGAATCCTCGCAAGCAATCAAAGTTTTCTTTCCCAATCGTCGCAAAAGCGAGTCGAGAGCCAAAATAGAACCAATCGCATCTCCTTCGGGATTCACATGCGAAGCCAAAAGAAAATTGTCTTTTTTCTTCAGTGCTCGGCACAACGCTCCCATTGAAACTTCGTTTGATTTCGCCATACGTTTACTCTTCTTGGTGGATCTTTCTAATAATTCCATCTATCTTTAACCCCTCTTCTAATGAAGAATCTAACTCAAAAGAAAGATGCGGCGTAAAACGCAGCTTCAGTATGTTCGCAAGATCACGCTGAAAATATCCGCGCGCCTGATCTAAGCCTTTCTGAGTTTCTTCTTTCTTTTCCTGATCTCCAAGCACGCTATAAAAAACCCGAGCATACTTGAGGTCATCGCTCACTTTAACTTCGGTGATTGTGACAAATCCAATTCGCGGATCTCTCATCCCCCGCGCTAACACCTCGGCCAACTCATGTTTAATTAAAGCTGCCACGCGATCAGCGCGCCTTGCCTGCATCTTAGAAAATCTCCATCTGATGTTTCATAATATCGATCCCATGTTGGCGGCCCACAAATTCAAGGACGGAACTTAAAATTTGATTCACGCGTTTCGTTTCGGAAGATACGCTCGCGACCGCTAACGTGCTTGTTTGCCAAAGATCCATTCCGTCTAATTCCGCCACAGCAACATTGAATTGCTTTCTAAGCCGATCAGTTAAGCTCTTAAGCAAAACGCGCTTCTCTTTTAAGGATTGCGGATTAAAAAACCTAAGTTCCAACTGCAAAGTTCCGATGAGCACGTCAAACGAGTTTTCCTGCTACTTTCTCAATTCGGTAGGATTCCAAAATATCGCCCTCTTTCAGTTCTCCGAATCCTTCCACCACAACACCACAATCATAGCCTTCCTGTACTTCCCGAACATCATCTTTGAAGCGCTTCAGAGAGGCGAGCTTTCCCGCATGAACGACAATATTATTACGAATCACTCGAATGCTGTGATTTCTGGCGAGTTTTCCTTTCTTAACAACTCCGCCGCCGATGGCTCCAATCTTAGAAGATTGAAACACCTGACGAATTTCAGTGCGCCCTTCCACCACTTCTTTCATCGTAGGCTCAAGGAGCCCTTCCATGGCCTTGCGCACATCTTCAATGGCTTCATAAATGATGTTATAAAACCGAACGTCCACGCCTTCGCGTTCTCCCAAAACTTGGGCCCCTTCATCGGATTTGACATGAAAACCGATCACGATGGCATCAGAGGCAGCGGCCAGCATAATATCGGATTCATTGATTCCCCCTACCGCACCGTGAATGACACGAATTTTGATCGTTTCAGAAGAAGTTTGTTCGAGCGATTGAGTCAAGGCTTCCACCGAACCCTGCACATCGGCCTTCACGATCAACTTCAGTTCTTTCACACGGCCTTCCTTCATTTGGCTGTACAAATCTTCAAGAGAAAGGTGTTTGGGATGAAAACCTTTAATCGCACGCTCACGAAGCTCCATCGATTTTTTCTCAGCAATTTTCCGCGCGATTTTTTCATCATTCACGACCGCAAAAATTTCGCCCGCTTCCGGAGTGCCCGAAAGCCCTAACACTTCAGCGGCATAGGAAGGCCCTGCCTCCTTCACCGATTTTCCCCGGTCGTTCTTAAGCGCTCTTACTTTACCGTAATATGGACCGACAACCACAAGATCACCCACTTTGAGCGTTCCATTTTGGACGAGCACCGTTGCCACGGTTCCTTGTCCCTTCGAAAGCCTCGCTTCAATGATCGTTCCCTGTGCCTGTCGAGAAGGATTGGCTTTCAATTCCAAAACTTCCGCTTCCAAAAGCAGCATCTCAAGTAAATCATCAATTCCCGTGCCAGTTTTTGCCGACACTTTCACACAAATGGTTTTACCGCCCCACTCTTCAGGCATGAGACCAATTTTTTGAAGGCCGCCCATCACACGATTGGAATCTGCAGTGGGAAGATCGCTTTTATTGATGGCAACGACGATCGGACAGCCTGCGGCACGGGCATGGTCAATCGCTTCGATTGTCTGAGGCATCACACCGTCATCTGCAGCAACCACGAGCACGACCACATCGGTCACATTCGCTCCTCGGGCACGCATGGCTGTAAATGCCTCATGGCCGGGGGTATCTAAAAATGTGACGTGGCCTTTCCCTGGAATTTCAACTCCGTAGGCTCCGATGTGCTGGGTAATTTGGCCCGCTTCCTTATCGGCCACATTGGATTTGCGGATCGCATCCAAGAGGGACGTTTTCCCATGATCGACATGTCCCATCATCGTCACCACCGGAGGGCGTGGCTTTAACTTCGAAGGATCATCTTTCGTATCTTCTAAAACAGCTTTAGTTTCTTTATCTTCGATTTTTTCGATGGCAACGCCTAGGGCTTTGCTCGCCTTCCAAATAATCTCTTCGTTCAAAAGCTGATTGACATTGGCGAAAATACCAATTCCAATCAGCGATTTAATGAGTTCCGCGACGCGAACGTTTAATTTTTCCGCCAATGCCCCCACAGTGATCGGCATTTCGACTTTGATGGGAACTTGTTTCGGAGGAGAAGGAGGCGTTGGAGGTGGCGCGACCTTTGGTTCTTCATGTTTGGGCAATTCGGCTGCTCTGACTTTTGGCTGAGAGATGGCAGGTTCCGCTTTTGGCGCAGGAGCTTCTATTTTGACCGATTTTTTTTCAAGCGCTGGTTTCACAGCTACAGTTTTCGAATCTATTTTCACTTTTTTGACAGCGGCGGGCTTAGAAGCGCGAACTTTCGGGGAAGTTTTGGGATGAAGTTTGGCTTTAACGGCAATCGATTTTTTTGGCGCCGGTTTGGCATCTTTGCTTGTGATTTTTACTTTTTTCTTCAGTTTCTGAACACGCATTTACTCTTTTTCCTCTGATTCCTTCTCTTCATCCTTTGATTTTTCTTCTGATTTTTCTTCCCCTGGAGCTGGCGGGCGTTTCCCGACAACGGCTTCATGAGCGGCCTGAATAATTTTTTCTGCCGTTTTGGGCCCGATCCCTTCAATTTTTCCCAGTTCTTCCGGATTTGATTTAAGCAAATCCTTGACACTCGTGATGCCGGCCGCTCTCAAAAGCTCTTCTGTTTTAGCACCAACACCTTTAAGCGAACTTAAAGGAATTCTTTGGCTGGTGCTTCGAATATCCAGTGTCCACCCCACCAGCTTCGAGGCAAGCCGTACGTTTTGGCCTTTCTTTCCGATCGCAAGGGAAAGCTGATCTTCTGCGACAAAAATTTCTGCCGTTTTAGTTTCCCGATTTAATTTAATTTCCGAAAGTTCAGCCGGACTCAGCGAGCTTCGAATATAAGCCTCGGGATCATCGCTCCAGCGGACGATATCGATTTTCTCACCGCCTACCTCACGGACAATATTCTTTACCCTTTGCCCGCGCATTCCCACACAGGAACCCACGCAATCGACTTTCGGATCATTCGAAAACACTGCGATTTTTGTTCTCGAACCCACTTCTCGCGCCACCGATTTAATTTCAACGATATGGTCATGGATCTCGGGGACTTCAAGTTCAAACAATTTCCTCACAAAATTGGCGTGCGCGCGCGAAACAATTACTTCGGGTCCACGCTCAGTTTTTTTAACCTCTAAAACATAAACTTTGATCGTATCGCCCTGTCGGAAATCATCATTGGGCGATTGCTCGCGTGCAGGAAGAATCCCCTCCGTTTTGCCAAAATCGATTATGATTCGCTTCTGATCAATCCAATGGACGGTTCCGGTCGCGATATCGCCTTCTTTTCTGGTGAACTCATTATAAACCGATTCTCGCTCAGCTTCACGAATCTTTTGAATAATGACCTGTTTAGCCGTTTGTGCGGCAATCCTCCCAAAATCGGCATGGAAAACCTCTTTTCCCTTCTCAAACAGTTGAATATCGGCTGTGCGCGGGTTGATTTGGACATCAATCTCTTCTGAACCCGGGAAAGTCTTTCGGCAGGCAGAAAGGAGGGCTTGGCGGAGGGCTTCCAGGAGCACCTCTTTTTTGATGCTCTTTTCCTTTTCGATATATTCGAGTGTATTTAAAAGCTCTTGGCTCATGGCTTCCTAAAATAAAAAAGCGGGCATCAACTTCAGCCCACTTTTATAAGTGTAAGGACTGTGCTTATTTAGACGCGAATTCTATCAGATTAATGGCGGAGTGTCAAGTAGAAGAGCCCCTAAAAATAAGGAGTTGATGATTCGGAAAAGCCCGCATGCGGGCTTTTTAAGTTGAGAGATGACTAGTCCGATTTTCTAAGATGCGCCAAAGTGCTGTGGATTTCTTGAATCTTTGTCCGCACCTCGGGCGTAAGGGTGTCCTCAGGAATATGGGTAATCAAGTTTTCTAATTTTTGCGAGGTAGAATCAACATCTCTTAAAAGCTGGATCACCTTGTTAAGTTCTTCTGCGGTCTCTTTAAAGAAATCGCGTCTTCTGAGTTGTACTGTAGAAGGAATCTCCCCCGTCCCCATTCGCCTTAAAACTTGGCCAAATCGATACACCGGTCCAGCGATCCGATGAAGGAAATAGACACCGAAAAATCCAGTGACAATAACGGCGATAAAAATAATTAAAATCGAAGAAACCACCAGTTGAGCATTGGCATCAAAAATCATTTGCTCTAAAGTGGTGCGAGAGATAGTTTGAGGGGCACCTTCGGTAATACCATTTAAGGTAAAATTGATCACCATGCCTACGGCGATGGCGGCAGCGGTCATGATTCCGAGCATCACGAGCGTGAACTCGCGCTGCATGGGCCGGTTGATCAAAATATTTTGGATGGAACGTTTATCGGACGGACGATTGTCAGCCATAATATATGTTTTTGCGTATTATACAGATTTTTATCGGCTGTGGTGAGAAAAAATTAAGGCCAATTATCCCTTTTATGCAGAGCTCATTTGTTCTTCAAGCGCAAGTTGGTCATTCTGCCAAGACGTAATAAGTTCTTCTAAGAAACCTTTGGAAATCGATCGACCCGGAATATCGAACCGAACTCCTCCTTCAGGCACGATCACGACAAGCTGGATCCCTCTCTTGAGAAACTCCGCGCCGGCTCCGACTATTGGTACTATGAATCTTGTATTTAAGACTTCGCGCGGAGCTATGAGCTGTCTACTTGACTGACGCGTTGCTCCGATTTCGTTTATCTTTATACGGACAAGATCTGCCAAACTCAAACGTTCTAATTTAATTCGCCCAGCCAAGGAACGATTCTGCTTTTGCTTTGAAAATTTTGAATAAATATCCTGCGCTTTTGCCAATTGTTCTTCAGGAACAGAAAAGATGAGCATGCCATTTTCAGGCAGCGTATCAATCATTTTCTTCAGGGTCTTAACGTCGTCGACTCCTGCCCACGGGCTGATAACAACCGTGCGGGCACCAGAAATGGCAGGTTGGTGTATAGGAATGAGTCCTTCATTTTGAAACGCTTCAACAATTTCACTTTGGATAAGCGAATCAAGCCGCTCAAGCGCTTCCGGATTTGATTGATTTTCGATCATCCGAACTCGAAACTCGAAATCCCGTTTTGAAGCAACTGCCGCGCTCAATTCTTCTTTGAGAGAATCCACGGGTGCTTCCGAAACCTCTTTCCGCATCTCAGCCCGGGCGTGTTCTTGAACTTTAGTCCAAAGCAGTGGATTCTTGACTAAGCGGTCGAACGCATCGGGCGTGAAGAAAGCATCGGTTTTTACCGTAACACCTTGAAAAATATCGATCACAGTTAAATAACGAGTATTTTTATTCCGAAGTTTGGATTGCGGGTTTGGTTTTTGCGGCGCAGCTGCAATCTGATCAACCGTGAATGTATAGACCCCTGTAACCTCTCCCTTGCCTTGCGGCCATAGCTGACTTAATTTTTTCTTGTATGTGCCTCTGTCGTCGGTCAAATGACTGGCGCCCACTTTTTTCTCATCTTCAGCCTTTTTTTGTTTCATCGTAGTCCATTCTTCTTCAGTCAAATGCCGCAAAAACCACGAACGTCGTTCGCGATTAGTATCCCCCGGTTCATCGTAACTTTCATAACCAATGAAGGCCTGTGGATTCTTGAAATATTCGATTCCCGCCTCCTGTTTTGTCTCCGCTAACGCAGCATCAGCGTGGGATTCACCGACTTCGAGATGCCCGCCGTACATAGCCAAGTGGTCGTCATAGGCATCTTTGTTTCTAAGCTGAAGAATTACTTTTCCATCAGGAGCAAGAAGAATCACATTTGCAGTCTCGTGTGCATAACCAAATTTCTCTGCAATCTTGCGGTCAATAC
>JACQQO010000009.1 GCA_016206955.1 Candidatus Omnitrophota bacterium | reverse complement strand
CCCTTTCCCTCTCCCCCAAGGGGAGAGGGGAGGGTGAGGGGTGTCACTGATAAAAATTCTGAAAGTTTCTTAATATAATCTTCGTTCTTTAATCGGCGAAGATGTTCGGCATTGGTCCATTTCAATTTTTCAGAATCAAAGCAGGCATTTGTTTTGTTGATCCCTTGCAAGGTAAAACGCTCGATCAATTCCGGAAGTGTAAAAATTTCTTCCTTCCCGCTTGGAGACCAACCCAACAGCGCCAAATAATTAAGGACTCCCTCGGGAAGATAACCTTCTTCACGGTAAGCCGTTAGCGAAACCGCCCCGTGCCGTTTTGAAAGCGGCGTTCGGTCTTGGCCAAACACAAGCGGGAGATGAGCAAACTGAGGCGGCTTCCAACCAAGTGCTTCATAAAGAAAAAGCTGCCGAGGCGTATTTGAAATGTGATCGTCCCCGCGGATCACATGCGTAATTCCCATTTCATGATCGTCGACCACACAAGCAAAGTGGTAAGTTGGAGAACCATCGGATTTTTGAATCACAAGGTCATCCAAAAGTGTTCCGTCAAATTCGATCGCGCCGTGAATCAGATCGTGAAACTTGATTTTCTGTTTCGGCGTTTTGAATTTAACGGCGTTTCTTCCACCTTCCCCCTCTCGATAAGCAAGCCCCTCTTGAATGAGCCGTTCGCTTATACTTTGATAAAAACCAATCCTTTCGCTTTGCTTCAAGATTGGCTCATCCCACTTGAGCCCAAGCCAACTCAAGGAATTTAAAATTTCATCTTCAAATTCCGGTTTGGAACGTTCGCGGTCCGTGTCCTCGATGCGAAGTAAAAATTTCCCTTTTTCTTTACGGGCGAACAGATAATTAAAAAGGGCGGTTCTCACTCCGCCAATGTGGAGAAAACCGGTGGGGGATGGAGCAAAACGGACGCGGATTTCAAGGCTCATGAGTAATGATTAAAAAGAGAAATCGGAGATTGAATTAAGGAACAAGATAAGATGGCGCGTCGGTTCTTTCTTGAGGAGGTTCGCCGCCATTTAAAACTGCTTCGGCTTTCGCTTTTGCAACTTCCATTTTGGGATAGCGCACTTCTCTGTAGCCACTCACTTCTTCAGGAACTCGAAACGCACGGACATAAGTTTGATACGACGCCTCATCGTGATAGCCAAATCCTTTGACCAGTTTGATATACCAGTCACGAAACGCTTTTTCTCGCGCATGCCACGCTGGAAGAAGTACTCTTAAAAATTTCATGCGCTTCATGATTTCAAGTTGCCAATCGCGAGTGACGATGTGAAAACGAATATGAAATCCGAAGATCGTGAACTCGGGCCGATTGATGTGGCGGTAAATCACTTGATCTCCACGATCGAGATCAATTCGGTAGCGCTGGAAATCTCGCTTCTTTTTTTCAACACTGGTCAATAGATGGGCTACGAACACCTCGTCTTTAATCGCCATTACCTTATGAAGATACCGAATAACGGCTCGGGTAGCTTGAAAACGATATTCCGGCCGATCGAGGCTTCTAATTTTCTTGACCAAATCAGAATACAAGCGGGCGTAACTGATATCGTCAAATTGAATCAAATCGTAAATTCGAAGCGCCAAGTGCATATTGGTTTCATCATCCATCCGCAGTGCGGCTGCAGTACGAACGACTAAATTACGATAAGCACGCGAAAGAAATTTTCCCCTCAAATGAGTTTTGCTCAAAATTTCCTCTTTTTCAGCCAGTAAACTTTCATAAGTATCAAACACCTCGGTTGTAAAACGCTTCGGATCGACTACGAACATGCGGCCCAAGTTGAAGGCATTCATATTTTCCTTAAGTGCATCTATTGGAACTGATTTTTCGATCGCAAGTTTTATGTTTTCTAAATCTAAAGGAAGAAAGCCTTTTTGATAGGCCATGCCGAGCATGATGATATTGGCAAACACTTTATTGCCCAAATATTGTTCGGCTACCTCCGAAACATCAGCCCCGAGATAACGATTCGAGCGGCTTACTCTTCGGATCATTTGTTCCAAATCGGACGGCTTAAAATCCTCCTTGCCCAAAAGCATGGTGACAGTCGGAGTTTTATGCGTATTGACCAAAGCAGATGTAAAACGAGGGCTCGCCACACGCAAATTAACTTTAGGATCGACGCTTCGGACCGCTTCTAAAATATCAAGCCCAATCAAAAGATTAGCTTTCCCATAAGGTGTGATGGGAGAAATCTGATTTCCATTTTTTGAAAACCAAATGTGGGAATAAACCCCACCGTTTCGGATGGCGAGACCTTTCTTATCCGCAAAACGAACTTGATAACCTTGTTTCACCCCTGCCTGAACCAAAATGGCGGTAACCACACCGATTCCCATGCCACCAACACCCGCAACATAAGCGCCCCACTCGCCTTGAAAATCTTCGCACTTGGGCGGCGTAAGAGCGCGAATATCCAAATGGGCAAATAGCTCCTGCGGCGCTTGGGTGCGTTTGATGATTAATTCTTCAAAGGAAGGGCAAGCATGAATTTTAGTGCACGCGCCATCGGCCTTACACCAACTTAAATCGGTGACCAATTTGGGACCGTAGTGAGTTTCCTTAACGGTGAGTCCCGGACATCCGGTTGCTTTCGTACATTCCAAACAATATTCGCACACTTCAGGCGTAATATTGATAAAACGTTTTTCAGGCAAGAAACCTCTTTCGCGCACAATTTGTTTCTCTTGCCGCATCACTTTTCGGTCGTAGGTAATGCCGCATTCTTTGTCCGCAATGATAATTTTTACGCCGTCCTGCAAAAGAGTTTCTTCGATCAGTTCACGATATTTGTCGCGATAAGCGGGATTCGTCCGGTAAATCGGGATCGCGGTTCCTTTCGCCATCCCGCGGACCACTTCCTCGATATTTTGCGCGATCGTCCGATTTCCCATGATGTCGAATTCTTGAGCCGCCGTGGGCTGATGACCCGTCATCGCCGTCGTGCCGTTATCTAAAATGATAAACGCAATATCTTGGCTGTGCTTGATCGCATCGGAAATGGCAATCATCCCGCTATGGAAAAACGTGGAATCTCCCATAAAAACAGCCTGTTTATTTGTAATAAACCGGTCAATGCCCGCTCCGGTTCCGCCGCCGAGGCCCATCCCTGAATAGTTATGCATCAAATCGGCATTCGGTTCGAACATCAGCATCGTGTAACAGCCGGTATCGCCATGAAACAAAAGATCCACCGCTTCCCTCGAGTGGCGTTTGCGCATGTAAGCGGGATCTCTGAACGCTTTCTTCACTTCCAAAAGGACGCTGGAAGAATCCCGGTGAGGACAACCGGGGCAAAATGTGGGGGTTCTCTGTGGAATGCGAACGTCAAAAGAAGCGGTTTCTTGAATCAAAGCAAGTTCATGTTCGATGCGTTCGGAATTTAAATGAAGCTTTTGGGCTAATTTCAAAAATAAGGGGCCTAAGCGTTCAATTAAAACCGAAGCGTTTAAACCGCGCGTGGCTGGAATGCCAGAAAGATCATGGGGAAATTTCTTGCCCCACACCGGAGTAAACCGCTTTAATTTTCCGGTTTGAAACGAATGAGTCAGAAGGGTTGCGATTTGAGATTCTAGAAAATCTCTTTTCTCCTCAATGATAAAAACTTGCTCCAGGGATTCTACAAATTCTTTGACCAGCACTTCATCTAAGGGAAAGGTGATTCCGAGTTTCAAGATGGGAAATTTTCCATCCAAGCCAAGTTCGTGAAGCGCATGTTCCAAATAACTGTACGCAATGCCGGAAGTAATAAATCCGATTTGGTGCGAGCTTGAAGGATGAAAGATTTGATTGACTTCGTGCAATTGTGAAAATCGAATCAATTCTTCATACCGGTCCGCCAAAGTTTCTTCGCGCACCGAGGTACGTGGCGAAAGCACAACCGTTTCCTCAACTGGAATCGAGCGCGTGTCAATTTCAACGGGCCGCTTCGTATTGATGGAAGGATATTGATTCGCATAAACGGTGACGGATCCTCCGCCATCCGCTAAATTCGTCGTGACCAAATAAGCGATATAAAGATTTGCCTTGGCGGAAAGATCCAAAGCAATCGGCACCCAGTCTTTCAGCTCTTGAAAGGTGGCTGGTTCCATAACCGGCATGTGAAGATGTTTGGCCAAAAAGCGCGAATCACTCGGAACTTGGGTGCTTTCAGACCACGGGTCGTCACCAATCACGACTAAAGCCCCGCCTTTGTGGGAAGTTTTGGAGAGATTGCCCAAAGCAAGGCCATCGCTTGCGACATGGGCTCCGACGCTTTTCATGGCCACGATGGCTTTGATGTCTTCCATCTGAGATCCATTGACACGCGCGGCCCCTAAGGCTTCGTTATTGGCGACTTGGAATAAAATTCCTTTGTCTTTAAGGAGTTCTTTGATATTGCGGGCAGAATTGAAAAAATCGGCGATGGGAGAGCCGGGGTAACCGGTCAAAAGGCTCACCTTTCCTTCCAGTGCGCCTTTCAGAAGAAGCTCTGTTCCCGTATAAACTTGCGTTCCGCGTTCCTGTAAAAATCGTCCGTCCATAAAGTCGGAATATTCTAACAGGAATAAAGGGAAAAGTGTGAAAAATTTGCCAACTTATTCTGGCAATTTGAATTTTTCACGGAGGGTGGCGAAATAACTTCGTTTTGAACTTTTAACGAGTTGAAAACGGTTAACAGACCGAGTCACTTCGATCAAAGAATGATTATCAATGGCCACATCCTGTTGTCCATCAGCCGTTAAGAGTGCTTTCTCCTGCGCTTCATCACACGTAATTCGAATCCGAATGGAGGCATCACCGGAAACCACTAAGGGGCGAAGCGCCGAAGCATGGGGACAAATTGGGGTGACAATCAAATTATCAAGAGAAGGATGGACAATAGGCCCGCCGGCCGATAAAGAATAAGCTGTTGAGCCGGTCGGCGTTGCGATAATTACTCCATCCCCCCAAAACTTAGTCGCGCGTTCACCGCCAATATCAACTTGCACGGCCATGTAACGCGTAAGACCTTCGCGGTTGACCACAATGTCATTTAAAGCTTGAAAACGTCTTTCGGATTCTTGTGTGCCGCCAGAAGAATTTAAACGGACGGATGCGCTCAAAAGCATCCTTTCCTCAACTTCAAACTGCCCTGAAAAAATAAGTTTAAGCTCGTCATAAAGTTCTTCAGCCCGAACTTCGGTTAAAAAGCCAAGGCTTCCGATATTAACCCCTAAAACAGGAACCACTCGATCGATCATTTTCCCCGCCAAGTGAAGAATCGTTCCATCTCCTCCAAGACAGATGAACAAATCAGCCTCGGGAATCATTTTTTCGGTTTGACTATCTGAAGCTTCTATCACTTCAACCCCACGTTTGAGCAGCCAATCCCGAAGCTCCACTTTCAAGCGATCGGCATTTGTCTTGGTGGGATTCGCTAAAATAGCGACGTGTTTAATTGAACTTGTGATCACCATAAAAATTAAGTTGGAAGGCGCTCGCCCACGCCGGAACCAAGTTGAATGGTTTCCAAAATTGATTTTGCCATGGCTTCACTGGAAAGCCCAAAACGAGCAAGCAATTTATCGCGGGAACCGTGTTCAATAAACTCATCTGGAAGTGCAAAGCGTTTGATATGAACATTCTGAATTCCGTTACGTTCAAAAAATTCCAAAATTTTAGAGCCAAATCCGCCGGTCAAGACGTGTTCCTCTACCGTAAAGACAAACGGAATTTTTTGGATCACTTCAAGGATCATTTTTTCATCGAGGGGTTTTGCGAAACGGAGATTGCAAACCGTCGCATCAATTCCACCCTCTGCCAGAAGTTCCGCACACTTTAAGGATGGCGCCACCATGCTGCCCAAAGTAAAAATAGCCACGTCTTCGCCTTCTCTCAAAATTTCTCCCTCTCCGATTTCGAAAACTTTGGTCGGAATTTTTGCGCCTGACGAAATATTTGCGCGGGGGTAGCGCATGGCAAAAATATGAGGATATTCAATTCCGAGCTTCAACATATGAAACATTTCCGCACTATCCTTTGGAGCCGCAATCACCGTATGAGGAATATGCCCCAAATAACTGATATCAAATATCCCATTGTGAGTGGCACCGTCGGCTCCAACGAGACCGGCTCGGTCTAAGCACAAGGTGACATTTAATTTTTGAAGCGCGACGTCATGAATGAGTTGGTCCTGTGCGCGCTGGAGAAAAGTGGAATAAATGGCGCACACGGGTTTCATTCCGCCTTTGGCCAAAGCGCCCGCAAACGTTACGGCATGCTGCTCGGCGATCCCGACATCAAAAAAACGATTCGGAAATTCTTTTGCAAATTTGTCGAGGCCAGTTCCGGAAGGCATCGCCGCGGTAATCGCCACAATTTTTTCATCTTCGCGGGCAAGTTGAATGAGCGCTTGTGAGAAAGCTTGCGTGTACGTGATTTCGCCTTCCGCTTTGCTCTCAGAAGGCCCTTTTACCTTTTCACCGGTTCTCACATCAAATGGGGTAACGCCGTGAAGTCGTTCGGCATCTTTTTCGGCAAATTCGTACCCTTTTCCTTTTTTAGTTACAATATGAAGCAAACAAACATCGTTGATTTTCAAAATATTATCGATGGTTTTAACCAGCCCAATCACATCGTGACCGTTTACAGGGCCGAAATACCGAAAGCCTAGTTCCTCAAAAATAAGTCCGGGAACAAGCAAATGTTTAAAACTTTCGAATCCGTAATCAGCAAGTTTTCTCAGTCGTGGAAAATGTCGGAGTTGTTTTTCCACTTCCGTGCGAATTCGGTTGTAAAGCGGATTGGTAATCACCTTGTTTAAATATTTGCTAATCGCGCCAACATTTTTTGAAATCGACATCTCATTGTCGTTTAAAATGATCAGCATCCGTTTTCCCAAATGGCCGGCATTGTTCAAAGCTTCATAAGCAAGCCCTCCAGTCAAGGCGCCGTCGCCAACCACCACGACAATCTTTTCATGACCGCCGTGAAAATCGCGCGCTGCCGCAAGGCCTAAGCCTTGAGAAATAGCCGTGCACGCATGTCCGACGATAAATTGATCATGGGGGCTTTCAAAAGGCGATGGAAAACCGCTGATGCCGTCCGCCTGGCGAATGGTTTTGAGACGTTCACGTCTTCCCGTAATCATTTTGTGGACATAAGCTTGATGGCCGACATCCCAGCAGATTTTATCCTTAGGAGAATCGAGCAAATAATGAAGAGCTACGTTCAATTCCACGGCGCCCAAACTCGCTCCCAAATGGCCGCCGGTTTTTGAAACGGTATCAATGAGAAACGAACGGTATTCCCCGCACACGTTAGGAAGCTCAGAAAGCGGAACCTTTTTAAGGTCTTCCGGCGAATTAATCTTGTGAATATAATTGAGGTGATTCATTAGGTGGTAAATTTGCTTAACGCCGCGCGTTATCTTCGCTGCGGTTTAAGATAAAATCAGTCATCTGAATCAAATCAGAATTGTTCTCAAAACTTTTTAATTCTTTTTTGGCTTGCGCAATCACTTCACGCGCCTTTGCTCTTGCCTCATGAGCACTCATGAAACGAAGATAACCATCGCCGTCCAGTATATCATCGATGATTTGAAAGGCGAATCCCAAATATTCCCCGAATTTTGAAATGCGCGCTTCTTCTTCAGCGTTCGCTCCCGCCGAAATGGCGCCTGCCAGACAACTGGTCTTGATCAGCTGCCCAGTTTTATGAATATGGATGGCATCCAAAGTGGGCAAATCAACGTCCGTTTTATCGATCGATATATCCATCACTTGCCCTCCCACCATTCCAAACGTACCTACAGCCTCTGAAATTTCCTTTAAAAGACGATGCACTTTTGAGCTGTCTTTAAGCGTGCTGATCAAATGAAAAGCGAGCGTCAGAAGCCCATCCCCTGCCAAAAGAGCAATTGCTTCTCCAAATTTCTTGTGACAAGTGAGTTGTCCGCGGCGGAATTCATCGTTATCCAAACATGGAAGATCATCATGAACGAGCGAATAAGAGTGAATCAGTTCAATTGCGCAAGCGGGAATCATGGCTTCGTCTTCATTTCCTCCAAGCATTTCGCAAACCACCAAAGTCAAAAGCGGGCGGATTCTCTTGCCGCCATTTAAAACCGCATACCGCATGGCTTCGTGAATTTGGGCCAAATGTTGGGATGGTTTCGGCAGAAATTGATCCAGCGCTTGTTCCAAACGGGAAAGCTGACCTTGAAAATGGGGATCTAAATTGGCCATGCCGCTAAAGCAGGAGTTCCTCATCCGCTTGGCTAGAATCTGGCTCGCGCTTTTTTATTTTTTTCCGGTCTGACTTCGCCGCGCTGCCTTCCGAATCAAACGGAGCCGATTCCAAAGCGCCGTTTAAAGTTCGCGTAAGCACTTCGATTTTACTTTCGGCTTGCGTCAGTTTCTGGGCGCAAAGCCGGGAAAGTTTGACTCCTTCTTCATACTTTTTAAGCGCATCTTCAAGCGGCATATTTCCGCTTTCCAAATCCTCCACAATCTTCTCAAGTCGCTCCAATGCTTTTTCGAATTTCAGTTCTGGCTCCATCCTAATCTCCTATTTCTGTCACTTTAGATTTCACTATTCCTGATTTCAACTTCGTGCGAATGAGTGTGCCGAGGCGCACTTTTTCGGCTTCTTTCAGCAAATTCCCTTCAGCATCAAAGGTAATACTGTAACCTCGTTCGAGAATTCCGAGAGGACTCAAAGCCTCGAGCTTTCCCACCCAGCTTCGGAACAGCTGCTTTTTCTCCTGAAAAATTCCCTTCAAATAATTTTGCATTTGGCGCAGCAGTTCATCCACTCGCTGAGAAAGCTGCTGGACATAAGCAAGCGGCTGGCGAAGGGCATAACTCGTAGACAAATGATTGAGCGCTTCTTTTTTTATTTCAAGTAAATTTGAAACGGCGTTTGGCATGCGTTCGCGGCTTTCGCGAAGCTTAAGCCCGAGCGAATCCCATTCGCAAATCACTTTTTCAGCTGCTGCGGTCGGCGTATGAGCGCGGAAATCCGAAACCAAATCCGCAATCGTCCAATCGATTTCATGGCCAACCGCGGAAATGATTGGAATCTTAGACCGCACAATGGCACGGGCAACGATTTCTTCGTTAAACGCCCATAGGTCTTCGAGACTTCCTCCGCCGCGGCCCACAATGATCAAATCCAATGTTTCATCCAACCGATTGAGCCCATCAATGGCATCGCAAATTTCCCCAGCAGAACCGTCTCCTTGCACTCGAACCGGATAAAGATAGACACGAAGACCGAAAGTGGCGCGCTTAAAAATTTTAAGCATATCCTGAATCGCAGCGCCCGTCGGTGAGGTCACCAATCCGACTCGTTTGGGATAAAGCGAGATAGGCCGTTTTCGCTCGGCAGAAAATAAACCTTCTTTCTCAAGCTTTTCTTTTAATTGAAGAAAGGCGAGTTGCAGTGCGCCAAGCCCTTTTGGTTCAATCCGCTGAACATAAATTTGATATTGTCCGCGCTGATCATAAACTGAGATCCGGCCAATACAAATCACCTTCAGCCCATCTTTCAACTCAAATTTGAGGAATTGATTTGCCTTGGCAAAAAAAACCGCATTGATTTGTGCAGCTTCATCTTTTAATGTGAAATAGATATGGCCCGAAGTGTGGTGTTTGAAATTAGAAACTTCTCCTTCGATCCAGACTGCAGGAAATTGAGATTCTAAAATGGCGCGAATCTCGCGCGTAATCTCACTTACCTTATAAATTTTCTGCGTTGTTTCTTCTTTAGGAGCAAGCACACTCCCTTCCCCCCTTGTGGGGGAAGGGTAGGATGGGGGGTATGTTTTCATATCGCACCCCCACCTTTGTCCTCCCCCATTAAGGGGGAGGAAATCTCATTTGAGTCTTTCATGAATCCTTTCAATCGATTTGGCTTTACCTGTTTCGGCATTCACTTCGATTAATGCACCGGACAGGCGAATATCTTCGGATGCCACTTCCATCGGTCCCGGCATTTGAGTTTTAAATCGGTGAAGCACTTGGGCAATGTCGCGGCCCAAAACTGAACGATAAGGCCCTGTCATTCCGAGTTCAGTAATATACGCCGTGCCATTCGGAAGAATACATTCATCCGCCGTTTGTACATGGGTATGAGTGCCGTACACCGCGCTCACTTCCCCGTCTAAAAACCAGCCCATGGCCACTTTTTCCGAGGTGGCTTCCGCATGAAAATCAATTAAAACAATTTTTGCCTGCGATTTGAGTGATTTCAAAACAGATTCAATCGTCTGAAACGGGCAATCTAGGGTTTGAAGAAACACCCGGCCCAACAGATTGACGACCGCTGCCTTAACTCCTTTTTTTGTTGTCACCACGACAGAACCGCATCCCGGCGTACCTTTCGGATAATTAAGCGGCCGTAGAACTCGCGGGTTTTCTTCAACGACTAAGGCCGCTTCTTTTTTCTTAAAGATATGATCGCCGGTTGTGATGACGTCAACCTCGTGACTGAACAATTCTTCCACCGTATCATGGGTAACGCTCGAACCGCCGGCCAGATTTTCGCCGTTCACAACCACCAAATCGATTTCGCGGCGCTCTTTTAACTGAGGGATCAGTTTTATACAAGCTTCCCGGCCCGGTTTTCCGACCGTGTCTCCGATAACTAAAACTCTGATTGATTCCATAATGGCTACCGGTTGGTAATCACACGGTCCACAGAAATATCCCAATCCTCTGTCGGTACAGATTTAAACACTTGAAAGTCAAAGGCAAGACCAAAACATTTGACATGGGACGGTAGCATTTTCAAAAAACGGTCATAATAACCTTTGCCGCGGCCCAACCGGTGCCCGCGCCGGTCAAACGCAATCCCCGGCACCAGTACCAAATCAAGGCGGTTCAAATCGAAAGGGCGAACCAAATCATGTCTGGGCTCCAAAATTCCATAAGTTCCGGGCCGTAAATCTTCCTCGGCATTTTGGATTTGAACCGCGATCAAAGAATCGATCTTCCGATCAATATAAGGCACAACGACTTCTTTTCCTTCACGAAGCATTTCCAAAAGGAGTGACTTTGTATCCACTTCATCAGAGGTAGAAACATAAAACATCGTAACGAGGCTCTTACGAAATTCAGATCTTCGTTTTAATTTTTCAAGGATCAAGTCGCTTCTTCTTCGCCTCAAATCCTGCGACTGGCATTTCAATTGGGCCAGAACCGCCTGCCTAAATTTTTCCTTATCTTGAACAATGGTCATCAAGGTTAGATCCAATCCTGCGCCTGGACGGAATTGAACCGCCAACCCCCTCCTTAGGACGGAGGTGCTCTATCCAATTGAGCTACAGGCGCGTATTTAAAAAAGATTTCTGATTTAAAATTGAATTAATGAATGAACGGGATAATTTTGAAGGCGTTGCCTGCCTTTTAAAAAAGCAAGTTCTACCAGAAACGCCAAGCCTAAAACGGTTCCGCCCAACTTTTCAACCAGACGAACAACGGCCTCTGCTGTGCCGCCGGTAGCAAGAAGGTCATCCACAATAATCACCCGCGTTCCCTTCTTGATTGCATCCAAATGCACTTCCAGAGAATCTTCTCCGTATTCCAAACTGTATGAAACCACCTCTTTTGCTCCAGGAAGTTTTCCTTTTTTTCGAACCGGGACAAAACCAGCGCCAAGCTGATAGGCGAGGACAGGGCTAAAAATGAAACCGCGAGATTCAATTCCAATGACTTGCTCAACCTTCATCCCTTTAAAATTTTCTGCCAGCTGGTCACAAGCAAAACGGAGGGCGGGGCCCTCTTTGAGCATGGGCGTGATATCTTTAAACACAATTCCCTTTTTTGGAAAATCGGGAATATCTCGAATGAGAGCGCGAAGGCCTTCCAAATTCATAGGATGTTTAGCGGATATAGTCTTCAAGCTTTTCCTCCTTGAGTTTCAAAACAGCGCGAATTTTGTGAATGGCGGCAAGCTCAATTTGCCGAATCCGCTCGCGCGTTACCCCAAATTGTTTGGCTGTATCTTCAAGTGTGTGCGGCTCTTTGCCCTTAAGTCCAAAACGAAGCACCAACACTTGCCTTTCGCGTTCATCCACAAAATTAAGAAGTTGTTCAATTCTTTCCCCTTCAAAAAGCTCTTCTATATTTTGAACGGGTGAAGATATACTTTCATCCTCAATCAAATCGATGATCTCGGCTGAGCCATCTAAACTGACGGGCGCATTGAGCGAACCGGGCTGCGAGGCAATGCGCTCGAGCTCCTTCACTTTTTCTACCGGAATGCCCATTGCATCGGCAATTTCTTTGGGAGCCGGAATGCGCGCAAGCTTTTGAACCAAACTGTCTCTCATTTTTCGGAATTTGGAAAGCGTATCGAACATATAAACCGGAACGCGAATCGTCTTACCTTGATTGGAAAGAGCGCGCATAATGGCCTGTTTAATCCACCAAGACGCATAGGTCGAAAACCGGTAGCCTTTTTTATAATTAAATTTGTCTACCGCTCGCATCAAACCGATATTGCCTTCCTCCACCAAATCAGAAAACGGCAAGCCGATATTCGTATACCTTTTTGCAATGCTAATGACGAGACGCAGGTTGCAGCGAATCATCTTCTCCCGGGCTTCGCGGGCATGAATGTCATTTGTGCTAATTTCCTTGGCAAGTGAAATTTCATCTTCGGGGGTCAGAAGCGGAATCTTCTCAATTTGCTGAAGATAAATCCGCATCGCAGTTTTATCGAGTGTGATTTCATCCGCCTGAACTTCCTCATCAACTGGCTGCGATGACTTAGCTTTTTTAGGCTTTTCTTCCTTCGGAGCGATTTTCTCTTTTTTAAATTCAGAAGAAACGGCTAAAGGAGCTCGTTTCTGCTTAAGTTTCTTTGATGTAGCAGATCGGCTTTTTTTCTTTTTCCGATGCTTAGCCTTTTGCTTTTTCTTTTTTGGCATTCAAAGAAATATTTCAGCCCTTTTGTTTGAGAACGGCTTGAGCGGCAGCCAGCCGAGCGACAGGAACCCGGTAAGGAGAACAACTGACATAGTTCATTCCAGCGCGGTGGCAAAACTCAACTGAAGCAGGATCGCCGCCATGTTCACCGCAAATTCCGACTTTAAGGTCTTTCCTTACCTTGCGGCCTTTTTCGATTGCCCATTCCATCAAAAATCCTACTCCTTCGGTATCTAAGCTTTGGAAAGGATCTTTTTCGAGAATACCTTTTTCCACATACTCTTTGAGGAACGATCCGGCGTCATCCCGCGAATAGCCAAACGTCATTTGGGTCAAATCGTTGGTCCCAAATGAGAAAAATTGGGCTTCTTCGGCGATTTTATCCGCCACAACAGTTGCACGCGGAATCTCAATCATGGTTCCAATCGTATACGCCACCGTCGTTTTTTTCTCCTCAAACACTTCATGAATGACATGTTCCATATCCGCTTTGAGAATTGAAAATTCCTTCAAGGTGCCCACGAGCGGAATCATAATTTCGGGAATTACGCGAATGCCTTTGCGTTTCACGACGCACGCCGCTTCCATGATGGCCCGCGTTTGCATGTCATAAATTTCAGGATACGTGATTCCCAAACGGCAACCGCGATGGCCCAGCATGGGATTAAATTCGTGAAGAGAAGCAACTTTTTCCTTAATCTTCTCCACAGATACATCCATCACTTCTGCCATCTGCTGTTG
>JACQQO010000116.1 GCA_016206955.1 Candidatus Omnitrophota bacterium | reverse complement strand
GCCGTAATCACAGATCGAAAGAATTTTCGTTTTTGAAATTTCACTTCGCGTGGCGCCGCGCGTGAGCCGATGTCCAAGCGTGCGACTTAAATGAATAGAAAGTGATGGAATTTCACCCAATAAGTTTTGAAAATCTTTTTTTTCGATTTTCAGAATAAGGCCGTCGTTTTTCGCTTCAATCGTTGCGCTGTGATTGCGTCCTAACAAAATAGAACTTTCTCCGAAATAGTCTCCTTGAGAAAGAACGATCAAAGTCTCTCCCTTGGGTCCGATGATTCGAAAACGCCCAAGAAGAATGATATAGAAAGCTTCCGCCTTTTCTCCAATCCGATAGACAATATCCCCTTTTTTATATTCGACTCGCCTGACCTTGCTTTCGATGAGCTCTAATTCGGCAGGGCCGAGGGCAGAAAAAAGAGGAATTTCAGAAAATGGTATTTTGCTTTTGGTTTCGGGCTTGCGCCAAAATTGAAAAAAACTGAATGCCATGGGGGTCCTTTTCTATTACCTATAAGGTATCGGCAAAATAAGGAAATGATAAAGAGAGGAAACTAAGCAATCAACCGTGCGATTGAATCTTTCCAGCGGCTAATAAGACCTTGGCGTTTTAACGCCGACATTTTAGGTTTAAATCGATCGTAATGAATTTTTCGGTCCAGATGCTTGAGGTCGGACCAAAACCCTGAAGCAAAGCCAGCCAACTTGGCAGCACCCCATGCTGTGGATTCACTTAAATGAGTCCGTAGAACCGGCACGTGGAGCAAATCAGCTTGAAGCTGCATGAGATAGCGATTCCGGCTTGCGCCTCCATCGACCTTTAAAGCGCGAATCTGAACACCGCTTTCCTGCTGCATCAATTCAAATATTTCGGTCACTTGTAATACGATAGAATCGAGCGTAGCTTTGACAATCATGTTTCGAGTTGTCCCGCGCGTGAGCCCAAAAATTGCACCACGCACATCAGGCCGCCAATAAGGAGCGCCTAAGCCTGTCAGCGCTGGGATAACGACGACGTCATCTGTGCTAGCCGTGCGGCGAGCAATCGCCTCTGTCTCAGATGCATTAGAAATAATTCCAAGACCATCACGAAGCCATTGAATGGCAGCGCCGCCAATGAAAATGGAACCTTCCAAAGCATAAACGGGATTTCCTCTTTTATCACAGGCAAGTGTCGTCAAAAGACCGGCGCGGGAATGAGTAAGACGGGAACCTAAATTCAGCAGCAAAAAACAACCGGTTCCGTACGTGTTTTTACTGTCTCCAGCATGGTAACATCCTTGGCCAAAAAGCGCAGCCTGTTGATCTCCCATGACAGCGTGGATGGGAATTCCGTCCGGAAGCGGCTTGAAATTTCGCGTTCTCCCGAATGAATGATTGGATGGTTTTGCTTCAGGCAAAATGGATTCAGGAACATGAAGCAAACGGCAAAGTTTTGAATCCCATTTTTTTTGCCTCAAATCAAACAGGAGCGTTCTGGAAGCGTTCGTAAAATCGGTGGCATGAACTGATTTACCGGTTAAATGAAAAAGAAGCCAGCTGTCGATTGTGCCAAAACAAATGTCTCCTTTTTGAGCACGGCGCTTTAATACTGGATTTTGATCAAAACGCCAGCGTAATTTGGTTCCGGAAAAATAAGGATCAAGCAGTAAACCAGTCTTTCTTCGGATAAGTGACTCTAAGCCTTTACGTTTTAAGGTTCGGCATAAATCTTCTGTCCGTCGGTCCTGCCAAACAATAGCGCGACCTATCGGAATTCCAGAACGGTCCCAAAGAACAGTGGTTTCTCTCTGATTGGTGACGCCAATGGCGTGGATTTGCGATCCTGAGATTTTGCCTTGTTTCAAAGCGCTCGCAATCACGCCTTTAACAGAATTCAGAATCTCAACGGGATCGTGTTCCACCCAGCCTGGTTTAGGATAATATTGTTTAAATTCTTGATACGCAGAGGATTTCGCGGTTCCTTCAGAATTATAGAGGACAGCCCGACTTCCGGTTGTACCTTGGTCAATGGAAAGGATGTATGATGAATTCATTCGGCTGGACACTGTAGAAATTTAAGGAATGCTGAATACTTTTTAAATGTGCTCAGTTTAAGATTAATAACTGCGTGCTTTAGAATATTTTTTTTGATTAGGCGAGTTCTGAAAGTTCTTCCGGGTCTGAAAAATCATTTACTTTTGTTTCGAGCCAGTAGTTGTAAGCATAGTCGAGAACTCGGAATTTATCGATCGGGTCGATCAACAAAAAACACACGCCTGATTCATAACCACTATCCTCGGTGGCACCCGGTCTAGACCACATGACTTTTCCTGTGGTCCGAATCGGACGAACTTCATCTGGCAGATGAATTTCAAGATCCACGAGCGAACCTGCGCTAAGCGGTTGGTCGGTGTTCACTTTAATCCCTTCCCTTGAGAGATCCTTTGTCAACCCCGTAGTTTCTCCCGCTTTTGCCTCTTGTGAGCGAAACTGCACGTTCATATAGGCATCGAAACGTTTAAACTTTCGACGTTCTCTTGTCACCACGACCTCCTTTCCTTATATGACTTACTTCACTGCGCTAAGTTACTGATTACAAATAGGTTAAGGTGACTTTTTTTAGTGATAAAAGAAGTATACCACATCCTTATCAAATTACAAGAGAGGGATGAAAAAAAACGAAAAAATCGGGCTAGCGGTAATTCGTGAATTGAAGCGGCAAATCCAGGTTAGAACCTCTCAAAAATTGGATCACCGTTTGGAGATCATCCTTGGTACGCCCTGAAACCCGGACTTGTTCTCCTTGGATCGAAGACTGTACCTTGAGCTTTAAATCCTTGATTCGTTTGACGATATCCTTCGCCTTCTCCTGTGGAATGCCTTGAATGATCTCCGCGGCTTGCCGAATCATGCCATCCAAGGCTTTTTCTTGGGTGCCATATTTTAAGGCCTTGATAGAAATTCCGCGCTTAGCAAGTTTCGTTTCCAAAATTTCAACGATGTTCTTAAGCTTAAGATCATCATCGGCCAAAAACAGAATCTTTTTCTCTTCCCGTTTGAAACTCAGCTCGCTCTTACTGCCTTTGAAATCAAAACGGGTTTTAATTTCCTTAACCGTTTGGTTGATGGCGTTGTCTACTTCTTGAAGGTCAACTTGCGAAACAATGTCAAAAGAAAAATCGCCTGCCATGGTTCATATTCGGCTTTGAGATTGATTAAAAGTAATAATTCTTTCTTGATCGCTTGGACTTAAACGGAGAAACTCAATTCCAACATCGAAAGAGACTTTGCCGGACGGCTCTTTGCTTCGGACCATCCAAACCACGCGGCCGTCACATTCAATCGGTTGATCTGGATCCTCAAGCATCAAACGGAGACGGACTTGAGATAATTTTTCGAGTTCGCGGTTTAAAATAACACACGCGCCGCCGGCACCCAAATTTTGAGTTTTGGTTTTGATTTTCCCGCCAATTCGATCATGAATGGTGATATCACACCTGGCGCTGACACGGGGGAAAACTCGTTGATCTAAACCGCTCCAAGCCACTTCGCTTCCCTTTGTTTAGATGGATCGAATGAAGGAATCAGAAAACTGCTCGTAGTAACGGCTCTTCCGAAAAGCGTCCAACTTTGAATTTGCTCCAAGATAACTTTCTTCTTTGCCCAAAAAAACAACATAATGAGGCTGCCTCTGTCTGGAGGATGCCATCCTTAGGTAAAAAGCATCAAAGTTTGAGGCCTTGAGTTCGGTGGCAAGCCGTGCGGCGTCTTGTTCTTTCTGGTAGGTGCAAACTTGTACTGCGTAGTATTTTTTCTTAGCTCCTTCAGCCAATTGCGCCGTCAGAGCTGAACCTGCGGCCGTGGGCGGAGAAAGAGCTGGGCTGGAAGAAAACGCTTTAACTTCAGGCACTTTTTTGGCTTGAGAGAACCGGTTAGCTTCACCTGTTGCAACTGATATTTCGGATGGCTCTGGCGGTTTCATTTTCCCAAACCAAATGGAAAGAACTTGAAGCGAAATAACAGATAAAGCAAGGGCACTTATCACAATCGTGGCGAACGTCCAGGGAAATTTTTTGCCGGCGAGAAGTAAAACCTTCTGGGAACGAGCTAGAAAATCTTTGAAGCTTGTCGAAACAACAGAAGAAGTGACGGCCTTGGGAATTTCTAGTCGAGTAGGATTAGGACTAGGCGTTTCTAAAGCAGTTGCTTTTGAGTTCGACTCCAAATGATATCTGCCGTAGAGACGCTTTTGTATTTCTTTTTCATTTAAAGTATGGAGAGAATCATCGTCAACTTTTTTTTCAAAAATTTTCACGCGAACTCCTTAGGTTATGGGGATCAGAGAAGAAATCAGGAAGAAATTGTCTTACTCTGAGGCAGAACGCTTTCATTTTTTAAAAACAAAGCAAACTTAAGCAATTGAACCTGTCCTAAATTAAGTTTTGCTTTGGGAACAAATCCTTTCTTCTCACACAATTGTACGGCACTATTCATATTTGAGGTCGTTTTGAAAATAAGTTCGTCGTAGCCTACCTCACGGCAAAATTCAATGGCACGATCTACCAACTGAAATCCAATTTTTTGACGGCGGTGTTTGGAATCGACAAAGAGGCGTCTCAGCATTGCGGTTCTTGCATCCTCTTGCTTGACTGCAACTGTTCCAATCACCTTTCCGTGATCCAAGGCAACGAAAAATGCCTCGCCCAATTTTCCGTAACAGGAAGAGATATCATCTAAATCATCAATCGGAAATGACGCTCGTTCCTTCGGAAACTC
>JACQQO010000122.1 GCA_016206955.1 Candidatus Omnitrophota bacterium | reverse complement strand
TGTGGTTCAATTAGTGGATGTAATTCAGAAAGCCATCAAACACCGCGGTTTTGCTTTGGTGGATACGTTCAGTCCGTGCGTTACGTTCAATAAGATCAATACGCACGATTTTTATAAGCAGCATGTCAAAGACATCAATAAGAATGGACACGACTCCTCCGATATCTTCGCCGCTTACCGCGAGGCGGTGAATGAAGAATATATTTCCACGGGTATTTTTTATCAAAATGAACGTTCCTGCTATGAGGCAAGCGAAGAAGAAACCCTCCGTGAACCGCTTTATAAGCATCGGCTTGGTTTGACTGATTCAGAGCAGGAGAAGCTAGTCGCCGAGTTTCTTTAAAAAACGAAGTTGATTACTTTTCATTGACTGCTTACGCTGATTCCTCAGAACACGTCCGCCGCGCGGCGCTGCTGACGGTTTTCCTCGCTGTCCTGATCGATTTACTTGGGTTTGGAATTGTTCTACCCCTCCTTCCCTTTTATGCTTCCGTGTTTCATGCGACACCGGTTCAAATCGGATTGTTGTACAGTATTTTTTCACTCGCCCAACTTATTTTCTCACCCATTTGGGGCGGACTTTCGGATCAATTCGGAAGAAGGCCGATCATGATCATCAGCACCCTTGGCGCCTCGTTTGCTTATCTCATTTTCGGACTGGCGCACACTTTGGCGCTTCTTTTTATTTCTAGACTCATTGCGGGCATTATGGGCGGAAATATTTCAACGGCGCAGGCTTACGTTGCGGATGTAACGACTCACGAGGACAGAGCCAAAGGCATGGGAATGATCGGGGCGGCGTTCGGAATTGGATTTGTCGTGGGTCCTGCAATCGGGACGGTTTTGATTCATCCCGCATTTCTTAAATTATTTCACATCGTTCCCGAAAACGAATTCGCGCTTCCCGGGTTTTTTGCCGCTTCACTTTCTCTCGCAAGTTTCCTTCTCGTGTTATTCAAACTTCCAGAAACCGTGAAACGAGAAGCCAACGACGGCACAAAAATGATCCGAACAGGCATTTTCACTAAAACCTTCTGGCAAAATATTTCCAAAGGAACAGGCTTTTTTCCTCTGTTGATCTTGAGTATGTTTCTCTTTTCATTTGCCCAAGCAAGCCTTTATAGTTCCTTTCCGCTTTTTTGTATGCAGCAACTGAATCTTTCCGCTACCGAAGTGGGAACGTTTTTCGTGTATATGGGATTTATCGCCATTGTGATTCAAGGCATTTTAATCAAACCCCTCGAAAAAAAATTTGGGGAAAAAAATTTATTCCTTGTGGGCAATATTCTCATGGTTTTGGGATTTGTACTTCTTCCGTTTTCCGTCTCGAAAGAAACGATGGCTTTATTTCTCAGTCTCATGAGCATCGGCGGAAGTTTAAATGGCCCTACGCTCAACAGCTTGATTTCGAAAGAAGCAGATCCTTCTCAAGTGGGAGCGACGATGGGAACGTCTCAAGGAATTGCAAGCTTGGGGCGAGTCATCGGGCCCGCGTGGGGTGGATTTCTATATGAACTTTGGTTCCGGCTTCCATTTTCATTGACCGCTGGATTTCTTTCGACAACGATTTGGATTGGTTTGAAACTTAACCGAAAAAAATAAAAGAATTAATCGTAATCGTGTTTTGAAGACGCCCCAGAAGGGTCAGAACTTCCTGCTAAAACGCCTGCCCCAAACGCAAGGTTACGCGCTTGCGAACCATCAAGCCCTGCTGCAGGAGTTGAAGTAGCTGATGTAAACTGGCCTGAAATTCCTCCTCGCACGGCGTCGAATTGACTGAAGGAATCCGCTGCCGAAGTTGAGGTTTGATTTGCCTTTCGGTTGGAATCTTGGGACTTTTTGGCTCGAATCACATGGCCGCCCTGATCCAAAACCGTCTCGCTAATCACATTTCCATCCTTATCGGTTTTGGTCACCGTTCTAGTGCCGTCCGGATGTTCCACCGATGTGGTCGTTATACCTGTTTTTGGATCGGTTGAAGTCGCTCTTTTCTCAATCGGCTTCCCGTTTGAGTCTGTTTTTGTGACGGTTTGAGAGCCGTCCCGATTAAAATCAATCGTCGTCCGAACGCCGTTCGGTGCAGTGGAAACAGACTTCACAAGATCGCCATAGCGACTATAATGATCTTCCTTAATTATTTTCCCTTTCAGCTTGGTTTGTGCGACGGTCCCACCATACATCTCACCGAAAAGGAAGCCTGTCGAGGTGAACTCTGTCGAAGCCCCTGTAACGGTATCAATCGCTGACATGACGCCCCTTTGAGGGTCATATCCCAATATATCGCCATATTTATGGTAATCGATTTCTTTGTACTCAGGCTCTTTCAATCCTCCGAGATTGTTTCCTGGTAAATTTTGTATGGTATCTCCAGGAGAGGCGCTCGCCTGATCTTCTGGAGAAAGCGGTAGTGCCTCCGGTGTAACTTCTTCCATCTCCTGCGGATTCGCATCGGATTTGGAATCCTTATCTTTTAGGATCATGCCAGGCTGATAATCTGGTAGAAAATCCCATTCGTCCGATTCCGGTTTTTTAGGCGTGGGCGTCCTGAACTCCCCTTTCTTGGTTTTCTCCAATATCCATTCGAATTCGAGCCGGTCTCGTTCAGCTCGTTCCCACTCACGAATCTGACCAATAACTCTTGAGTCAGGGTACTTGCGTTCCGTCTTGCCCTTGCTATGGTCGAACGGATCATTGTACGTAGTGACTGTGCGCTCGCCGGTTTCAGGATTTACATGGGATTCTGACCTTATGTGACCTAAGAAAGCGGCTCCTCCAACATAGGTTTCGCTATACATTTCAATGCCCGTTTTCCGATCATAGGTGTGAACTTCGAGATCGCCGTTTTGGAGTTTAATCGATTCGGTCGGCTGTCCATATCTATTCTGCCCTTTCGTCACGAGAGAATCACCCGCGTAAGCAGAAATCGCGATGAAAAATAGGGTGGCCATGGCTACGACCAAACTTTGGAATGTTTTGGCATCCTTTATCAACTTGGGATCTCCTTTTCTGGGTTATTAAAAGTATGCCTTGCAG
>JACQQO010000115.1 GCA_016206955.1 Candidatus Omnitrophota bacterium | reverse complement strand
TTTTCTTCTTTCACGCCGGCCCGCTCACTAATCAGCGTCATAAATTCGATTGTGACCAAAGGTTTTTTCGATACATCAGAATCGAGCACCATCTCAAGTGCTTTCACTGCGATCAATAGATTCGAACTCTCAATTTTTTTGAGATATTCAATGACTTGGGCATAGTCGGCATAAAATTGGGTCTTAATCTCAGCAGAGTCGTAAAGATTTGCCTCTTCATCTGCCTTTTTAAAAGTCGGCTCAATTGAAACAAACTGCCCCTTTACGTTTTCAAGTTCGGATGTTAGCTGTGCGAGAAGCGGCGCCATATTTTTGCGTGACGGCAATGCCGCTTCGATTTCATCGATCGATTGTTCAAGAGAAGATAGTTCTTCGAATTGCCTCCGATACATTTCCTGGTTTCTTTCCAATTCACCCGAGCCAACACTTAAAAGTTTCAGCTCTTCAGCAAGTTGAATTTTTTCTTGAGCCAACATTTTTACTTTTCTCACCATTGGTTTATAAATCAATCGGTTATAAAAGTGCCACATGATCACAAGGCCAGCAATAAAAACCACGATCTGTAAATTTCGGCTGAGCCTGATAATCGCCATGGGCCGTTATGAACTCTGCTTCGGGATCAACTGAAACCCAAGTTCATAATTGACGACGGGCTGATTATTCAACTTCCCCGCTTCCGTCCGCGTAAAGGTGGCGTTCGCAAAATGAGGTGCCTCATTCAAGCTGTTCATGAATTCACCGACAAACTCGTTCCCGAATGTGCCTCCGCGCACATAGCTCTTGCCGCGTTCCAAGTGAAGCTCATCTACCCATACTTTTTTCGGCAGCGTTTCATAAAACTCCGATAAAGCTTCCGACCATTTGAGCCGCTCATTTTTTAATTGGCTCAGGAGCTCCTGTTTTTTGAGCAGCTGTGCCGTCACCTTTTGGACACTTTCAAGTTGGGCTGACACCGCTTCTTTCGATTTTTGAAAAGATTCAGAGGCAGAGCGATCTTTGACAACTTTTTGATTGAGCACCTTAACCTCTCTCTCAAGCTTCACTACCTCGACCCATCCCAATAGAAATTGAATTAAAAAAACAACCAAAAAAACCGCAACCAACGCGACCGCTTTGCGTTGCAAGTCGGTCCCCACCAAAGCTTTCCTGCCGGTGGCAAATTCAGGCGGAATTAAATTGATTCGCTTCATTCGTTCACCTCATTAATCTGTCTTGCGTCTTGGGTCGTGAGTCGTGGGTAGATCGCCTTGGCTCTTTTTTTCTCACGACGCACTACTCACGACGCACGACTGTTTCACCCGGGCATTCCCCAGCCAAAAGGAAGCACCTTCCACTCGGTCACACACAAAGCAAGTCCCAGCGCAGCGGAAGAAAGATCCCGTACTTGGCTTAAAAAATCGCCTTCGATATCCCTTTCATCAAACGAAAGTCCTTCCCAAATATCCACATTCCGGATAGGTACTTCCCAGCGTTGTCCCAGATACTGGCTCAAACCCTTCAAACGAGCACCGCCACCAATCAAACACACGCCGTTAATCTTGGTTCCCTCTTCTCCGGCTTCTTTGGAAAAAGCAAACTGAAATGACCGTTCCACTTCAGAAATGAGTTTTTCAACTTCGGCAAACAAAATCCGTGAGATCTTTTCAGGTTCGGATGCTTCCGGAGTTTCCGGAATTGGCACCTGTGGCCTCGAAGGCCGTCCTCCTGTCAAGCCATGCTTGATCTTGAGCGCTTCGGCATTTTCAAAACTGATCCCAAGGCCCTTTTCAATTTCTTTGGTGAAACGCTCGCCTGCAATCGGAATGATCCGATTAAATCTCAGCTGTTCACCCACAACAATGCTTAAGTTGGAGCATAGACACCCCACATCCAGAATCAGAATGCGCTCGGAACGCTCCCAACGGGTCACCCTTCTCAATGCATAAAAAGAAGCCAGCGCATTGGTTTCGACATTCAGCACTTTGAAACCCGCCCCCTGAACGGTTTCAAACTGCCGGTAAACAAGCTCTTTAGGCGATGCCACCACCAATAATTCCTGAGCGGAAGAAGGAGCCGTTTTTTCCTCGTTCGCAAAATCAAAAAAAGTGGCAGCTGGATCGATCAAATGCTTCTCGGACAATTCTTTGCGCACCGATTCTCTAAGCTCATCCTCTGAACCTTGGGGAACCGATACCCAGTCTGTATAAAGCGACGGATCATTAAGAGAAACCCCCACTTTTATCTTTCGGTTTATCCGCGATGCAATTTTCAGAAGACTATTTAATTTTTCTTTATCCCGCTCTTCTGACTTGGCTCCACCTTCCAATCGCGTTAACTTTTCAACTTGAACATCCTTAAGACGCAAGCGCCGATTGTCCTGGCCCAAGAGCACAAACTTAATGGAGTCTGAGCCGATATCAAGTCCTCCGAATTCATTTTCCCAACCCCCCCATAAGATGAACCGTTTCCGCGGAGGTTCGGTTTTCACAGCGGGCAATGTTTTTTGCCCGTGACCCAACAAAGAAGAAAGCTGCTCTTGATCCATTTCGGATGGCTTCGACTTTCCAGCCGGCCCGAAAATCCGCGAAACAATTTCCTTAGAATCAATTTTCTTTGGTGACAAGGTTCACAACCTCCGTCGCAAGACGATTGAAATCTTCCGCAGCTCCAGATCTTGGAGCATAAGAGATAACAGGTTCATGTACCATGGGTGCTTCAATCAATTTGGCGCTTGAATTAATTACGGTTTCGAACATTCGCGATTGAAAATAACCGCGCAAAGCCTCTAACATCTCGGCCGCTACACCCACACGCCTGTCATAAAGGGTTGCCAGAATGCCCAAAACCTCCAATTTAGGATTGAACCGGTTCCTAACGGCCTCAATCGTTCGAAAAAGCTCTTTCATTCCCTCCATAGCATAATAATGGGTTTGGATCGGAACTAAAATTTTACTCGCATAAGCCAAGGTGTTCAGAGTCAATAAATTTAACGTCGGAGGACAATCAATCAAGATGAAATCATATTCTTTTTCTACCTGCTTCAGAGAACGTTTGAGAGCGGTTTCGCCGCGTGGAACATTTGCCAGTTCAAGCTGTGCGCTGGAAAGCCGAATCGAAGAAGGTAAAACATCCAAACCTGGAATACTCGTGGACCGCATCACGTCCCCAAACTTAGCTTCCGGATCTATTAAAAGATCGTAAACCGAGCGCCGAAATTCTTCCACGGTGATCCCAAAACCAAGGCTTGCATGTGCCTGAGGATCCATGTCCACAACGAGGACACGATATCCTTTCATTGCCAATGCAGCGGAAAGGTTGACCGCGGTCGTTGTTTTTCCGCATCCTCCCTTTTGATTCATGATGCTTACCGCCACCGGCCTGAGGTAAACAGGAAGCCGCGTTTCTTTTTCATCGATAGCGGTGTGCCCGTTTTGCCCGATCGCCGGCATTCCGAAAAAAAGCTCTTTTAAACCAAGCCAACTTTTCTTTTTGATTACTGTCGCTGTTTCTTGACCTTTGGTCTCAAACATAAAATCGCTCCTTCTATGACTTCACGCCGCTGCGGCACCGGGAGGATCTGGTTCGACTGTAACCTCTTTTGCTTTTTGTGCAGCCGCTCGAAGCGTATATCCCTTGTTGAGTAAATCCCTGACTTTGGTTAAAAGCTCAACATCCTCTTGTGAGTAACGCCTGTAAGAATAAGAACCAAACTGCTCATATTGCGGTTTTATAATCCCAAGATATTCCCAATAATAAAGCTGCTTTGGAGATACCCCTACCGTCTTGGCAGCATAGGAAATACTAAAGAATCTAGATGCTCCTGAATTTTTTGGGCCTGTTCGATCTAGGGGTGATATCATAGGTTTCGATTTACCATGCTTGTCTGACGTATGACATGGTTGCTTATAGATAAGATCGACAGGGGAGAAATGAAACTTGAGATAAAACACTGGTACCGTTGTATATAGTACCGATTAAATTAATAAAGTATATGTGAGAATTTAATCGGTACTATATACAACGGTACCAATACAATAC
>JACQQO010000120.1 GCA_016206955.1 Candidatus Omnitrophota bacterium | reverse complement strand
GGCGTCGCTATCATTAACTGTGCCCGAGGCGGTTTGGTGGATGAAAAAGCGCTATATGAAGCGATCAAGTCGGGACGTGTGAGAGGCGCAGCATTAGATGTGTTTGAACATGAGCCGCCTCAAGAAAATCCGCTTCTTTCACTCGATCAAGTGATCGCTACTCCTCATTTGGGCGCAGCGACTCAAGAAGCGCAGGAAAATGTGGGGGTTTCGGTCGCCCAACAAGTGGTGGATGCGCTTTTGGAACGCGGCATTCGAAACGCAGTCAATCTTCCCTCCGTTGATTTTGAAACGATGAGGATCTTAAAACCCTGGCTCATTTTGGCTGAGCGGATGGGTTCCATGCACGCTCAACTTTTCGGCGGAGGTTTCCGCGAAGTTTCAATTCGTTACGGCGGGGAAGTCACTAACTTTAATCTTGCTCCTCTTACGATCGCAGTTCTTAAAGGGTTGCTCACCACGATTTGCGGCGAAACCGTCAATTTTGTCAATGCACCCACGATTGCTAAAGAACGGGGTATAGTGGTCAACGAAAGCAGAACGACTCAGACGGAGGATTTCGCCACTTTTATCATGGTTGAGATAACGATGGATCATCAGAAAAATCTGATTATGGGGACTTTGTTCGGCAACCAGGATCCGCGCATTGTGCGGATTAACGAGTTTTTCTTAGAAGCTGTGCCACGAGGCCATATGCTGGTCATTCATAATGAAGATGAGCCGGGGGTGGTTGGCGGAATTGGAACGATTTTGGGGAAAAACAAGGTGAACATTGCCGAGATGACTTTGGGCCGTGTTCAGAAAGGCGCCAAAACGTTTGCGATGACGGTGATCAATACCGATCAGGCGGTGCCGCCTCAAGTATTGGCTGAGCTCAAAACGTTTCGCCCTATTATTGATGCGAAGGTCATTAAATTTTGATGAGAAAAAATAAAAATCATAATGTGGTACTCGTCGGCGCCCAATGGGGAGATGAGGGAAAAGGAAAAATTATTGACCTTCTCGCCCAGAAAAGCGATTACATTGTCCGTTATCAAGGCGGCAATAACGCTGGCCACACGGTTTGCTTCGATAACGAGAAAATCGTCCTTCATTTAATTCCCTCCGGCATTCTCCATCCTAAAAAAATTTGTGTGATCGGAAACGGCGTTGTGATCGATTTGGAAGCTTTTTTCGAGGAAATCAAAATGCTTGCCCAAAACGGAGTATCCGTTAAGGGCCGGCTTTTTGTGAGCGATCGAGCCCATGTGATATTCCCTTATCACAAATTGATCGATCAGCTCCGGGAAGATGAAAAAGGGAGTAAAAAAATAGGAACGACAAAAAAAGGAATCGGGCCGTGCTATGCGGATAAGGCAAACCGCCTTGGAATTCGGGTGGTCGATCTGATGAATCCGCATGTGTTCCGCGAACGTCTTAAGATCGTGCTGGCAGAAAAGAATTTGATGCTGAAGAAAATTTTCAATCACGCGCCTTTTTCTTTTGATGAAATCCACCGCACCTACAGCCGTTTACGGAAGCGCATCGCTCCTTACGTCCGCAATACAAGCCTCCTCTTAGATCAAGCTGCACGGAGCGGAAAAAAGATTTTATTTGAAGGAGCTCAGGGAACGTTATTGGATGTTGATTATGGAACCTATCCTTATGTGACCTCTTCCAATGCTTCAGCGGGAGGTGCCATTATCGGGACCGGTATGAGCGCCGCGCGGATCGATGAAGTGATCGGCGTCGTCAAGGCCTACACGACCCGTGTAGGCGAAGGCCCGTTTCCAACCGAGTTTCCTCCCCAGCTCATGGCCCACATTCGGGAACGAGGGGAAGAGTACGGTGCCACGACAGGACGGCCACGCCGATGCGGTTGGTTTGATGCGTTGGTAACACGTCATTCCGTTTTGGTCAATGGGCTGAGCGAAATTGTGGTGATGAAACTGGATGTGTTGGATGATCTTCCCAAAATTAAAATTTGTGTCGCCTACAAGTTTCGCGGCAGACGTTATCGTGATTTTCCATCCGACATCGAAGTCCTTGAGGGAGCGCGGCCGATTTATGAAGAGCATCCGGGATGGCAGTCTTCAACGAAGTTTGCAAAAAAATGGAGTGAGTTGCCTCCGAACGCGCGAAAGTATTTGAAGCGGCTTGAACAGTTGCTTCAAGTTCCCATTTCGATCGTTTCGGTTGGTTCCGAACGGTCACAAACGATCTTTATCAATGGACGCTACCAATAAAATTCCAAGGCACGTTGCTATTATCATGGATGGAAACGGAAGGTGGGCCAAGAAACAGGGCCTGGCTCGAATTTTGGGCCACCAAAGAGGAGTGGAAACGATTCGTGAAATCGTGCGGACTTCACGTGAAATTGGAATTAAGTACCTTACCCTTTACGCCTTTTCCAAGGAAAACTGGGCTCGCCCAAAGCGAGAAGTTGATTTTTTAATGAATCTTTTGGGAGAATATTTGGATTCGGAATTGGAAGAGATGAAGACCAGTCAAATCCGCTTCAATGTGATTGGAAAATCGGAAGATCTTCCTTCTCAAATTCAATCGAAAATCAAACGCAATATGGAGGAGACCGAAAAAAATACAGGCCTTCTTTTGACTCTTGCCCTCAGTTATTCAAGCCGCGTTGAAATCACGGATGCCGTAAAAAGCTTGTGCGAACAAGTGAAAAAAGGGCACCTTCAAATCAACGAAATTACCGAGGGTCACGTTGCCCGCGAGCTTTATACCGCCGAAATTCCGGATCCTGATCTTTTAATCCGAACCAGCGGTGAACTGCGCGTCAGCAATTTTTTGCTCTGGCAGATTTCCTACACCGAAATTTACGTCAGCGAAAAGTACTGGCCCGATTTCAAAAAAGAAGATTTTCTTGAAGCCGTTCAGGAATATCAGAAACGGGAACGCCGTTTTGGGCGTTCCGAAACCAGCATGCTCCCTTCATAAGGATTGGGATGAAAAGGCTCAAACAGCTTTCGAAGCGCCTCGGATGGTCGGCCGCTTTGATTGCGGTGTGTTCCTACGCCATCTTTTGGTCACCCCAATGGCTTTTTCTTATTGTGATCGAAGCCTTCATTGTCTTGGGATTACTGGAATATTTCAATCTGTCCCGCCAAAAAGGATTTCCGCTGAATCCTTATTTAGGTCTGGCTTTTGGAGTTTTATTTCCGCTTCCGTTTTATTTTTTGAATGAACTTTTCATTCTCATGTTAGCTACCTTGACTTTGTTTGTTTTTTATTTCCGTCCAAAACTGAAAGAACATGCGTTTGTCAATACGGCTCTGAGTATATTCGGTTTGGTGTACGTGGCGTGGTTTTTTTCTTTCTTGGCTAAGATGAGGGTTCTCGAACAGGGAGCGCTTTGGATTTTTTATGTGATTTTGATCGTTAAGGGAGGAGATGCCGGAGCCTATTTTATCGGGCAAAAGTTCGGCCGTCATAAATTGATTGTGCACATCAGCCCTAATAAATCGCTGGAGGGTTCTATCGCGGGTCTTATCGTGACCATTTTGCTGTCATTGGCTTCCAAACTTTATTTAACGGAAGTTCCGATTTCTCATCTCTTGCTTTTGGGAATTATTTTGGGGATTGTCGGTCAACTCGGAGATCTTTCGGAAAGTTTGCTGAAGCGCGATGCGGGTATC
>JACQQO010000014.1 GCA_016206955.1 Candidatus Omnitrophota bacterium | reverse complement strand
GTTCCAAAGCCGCTTGAAGCCACGTATGATGCACGTGAGTTGGATCTTGAGTTTGTTGATCTGCACTATTTAAAAAAAATCTTACTCGAAGGTGTTGCAGAACGAATTAAGCAAACGGTTACGTTTCGAGGCACCCTCCGTAGTCGGGTAGAGCAAGTTTGCGCGCGTTGTCTTGAGCCGCGCGAAAGCGATGTGATGGCGCCTTTTGATCTGTCTTACGATATTAAAGGCCAAGAAACCATTGACACCACGGACGATCTAAGAGATATATTAATTCTGCTTCATCCAGATCGATTTTTATGTAAGCCTGAATGTCGCGGGATTTGCGCCTATTGCGGCGCGAATTTGAATCGCGAGACGTGTCAGTGTGAAAAAAAGACCAACGAATCGGTTTCATGGAAACCATTGAAAGAAGAATTTAAGAAAAGGGAAAGTTAAATGGCAAATCCGAAACGCAGACATTCTAACACCAGAACGCGCTTGCGGCGGACGCACGATCGGCTCAAAACGCGCTCTCTTTGTAAATGTTCGAACTGTGGGCGGATAACGGTGCCGCATCGGATTTGTATTTATTGTGGATTTTACCGCGGGAAACAAATATTAACCGTCACTGCAAAAGCAAAAGAAGAATCCGGAGCTTCCTCATGATCAAAATTGCCGTGGATGGAATGGGAGGTGATTATGCTCCCCATCTTGTTGTAGAAGGCGCGGTACAAGCCGCTGACGACTTCGAGGACCTCGAGGTCATTATCACTGGCCGCGAAGACGCAATCAAACGCGAGCTTTATCGGCATAAAGTCCGAGGCGGAAAAATTTCGATCCGACACGCTTCCGAAGTCATCGAAATGAGTGATACTCCAGTTCAGGCGATCAAAAAGAAAAAAGACTCTTCCCTCGCAGTTGGGATTCAACTGCTAAAACAAAGAGAGGTAGATGCGGTAGTCACTGCAGGTAACACAGGAGCAGCCGTTGCATCATCAACTTTAACCTTAGGTCTCCTGCCTGGAATCAAACGGCCTGGAATATTAATCACGATTCCAACCCTTCACGGTATATCTGTAGCCATTGATGTGGGGGCTAATATCGACCCCGCTCCAGAACATCTTTTACAATATGCGATTATGGCAGACATTTATACGCGCTATTTACTCAGAAAGAAAAAACCTTCTATTGGACTTCTCAATATTGGCGAAGAAGAATCAAAAGGAACAGAAACGTTACAAGAAGCTTACAAATTGATCCGAGTTTCGGGCTTGTATTTTATTGGATACATTGTAGGGCGCGATTTTTTTACAGGCAACTCGGACTGTATCGTCTGCGATGGGTTTGCAGGAAACGTGGTTTTAAAAACAACCGAAAGCATTTTTGAAATGATGGTTGCTTTAATTTCCAAAGAAATCCAGAAAGACTGGCTTGCTAAATTAGGTGCGTTCCTTTGCAAACCAGCATTTGAATCAATCCGAAGGGAAACCAACTATGAAGAAGCAGGCGGTGCTCTTCTTCTTGGAGTAGACGGCGTTGTGATTATTGGACACGGCATTTCATCTGCAAAAGCAATCCGGAACGCGATTCGAATTGCACGCGAATCCATCTTAGAACATGTGAATGACCATATCATTGAAGGAATCAACAGCCGTCTCAATTCAAATTCCTCAAAAACAATTCCCATTTCAAGGGTCAATCCCTAAGATGACCCAACGCAAGGTTGGTATCCTTGGACTAGGAGCCTATCTCCCGGAAAAAGTGCTCACCAATTTCGACCTAGAGAAAATGGTCGACACTTCAGATGAATGGATAAGGACCCGAACGGGAATCAGAGAAAGACGGATTGCCGAAAAGGGAACGGCGACCAGCGATTTGGCAGCGAAAGCAGCGCTGGAAGCAATTCAATCAGCCGGTTTAAAACCAACCGATTTAGATCTTATTATTCTTGCCACGATTTCTCCCGATATGCTTTTTCCTTCCACCGCCTGCTTAGTTCAAGAAAAGATTGGAGCAAAATGCCCGGCTTTTGATATTTCAGCCGCTTGTTCGGGATTCCCTTACGCTCTCACAATCGCCGAGGGACTCATCCGCTCAGGTGCCTTCAAGAATATTCTTGCAATTGGTGCCGAGGTCATTTCCGGTTTTATTAATTGGAAAGACCGTTCTACTTGCGTTTTATTCGGAGATGGTGCAGGAGCCGCGGTCTTAGGAGAAGCAAAGGACGGTCACGGAATACTAGCCACTTATTTGGGATCTGAAGGAGCTCAAGCCAAACTTTTGCATATCCCGGCCGGTGGCTCTCGAATTCCACCAAGTGCGGCCTCCATTGATGCAGGACTTCACTATGTTCAAATGGAAGGTTCAGAAGTATTCAAAGCTGCTGTCAGAACGATGAGTGATGCGATTTTAGAAGTAGCAAAAAGGGCTGGTATTAAAGTGACGGATATCGATTGTCTCATTCCGCACCAAGCCAATTTGAGAATTTTAAATGTCGTATCAGAACGGACTGAAATTCCACTTGATAAAATTTTTATCAATTTAGATCGTTATGGAAATATGTCGGCAGCTTCTACCATCGTCGCGCTTTACGAAGCCGCTAAAGAAGGTAGAATTAAGAAAAATTCGATTGTCGTTTTAGTAGCCTTCGGAAGTGGGCTCACATGGGCCTCTTGCGCCATCCGGTGGTAGGGTGAGGGAAATCGCTTTTTTATTTCCCGGTCAAGGTGCTCAGTTCGTCGGCATGGGTTCTGACTTTTACCGTGAAGATCGGGAAGCCCAAAACATATTTGATCAGGCAGATCAGCAATTAGGATTCTCATTATCGAAATTGTGTTTCGATGGTCCCGAAGCAGAATTGACTCGGACCACTCATGCGCAAATTGCGATCTTTGTCACGAGCATCGCAATTTTACAGTCTATTCGATCCGGATGGCCTCATTTGAAACCATCGGTTGTATGCGGCTTGAGTCTCGGCGAATTTACTTCTTTAGTTGCTGTTGAGGCAATTACATTTGAAGAAGGACTTGATCTCGTTAGAAGACGGGGCGAATTAATGGAAAAAGCTGCCCAAAAAAATCCTGGGACGATGGCTTCGATTCTGGGAATATCGATCGCTGATTGCATCCAATTATGTAAAGAAAGCGGAGCGGAGCTGGCAAATATAAATAGTTATGAGCAAATCGTTGTATCCGGTACTACGCAAGCCGTTAATAAAGCTTGCGAATTAGCTAAAACAAAAGGAGCGAAACGCGCTATTCTGCTCAAAGTAGGCGGCGCTTTTCACTCTTCTTTGATGAAAGACGCACAAAAAGGACTAGAAGAAGTGCTCGAAAAAGTGGAGATTAATGAACCGAGAGGAACTTTTATTCCGAATGTGACGGGAGAACCTGCATCTGATCTTAAAACGATCCGATCATTATTAGCCAAACAACTGACAAGTCCCGTTCAATGGGTCAAAACGATGGAAACAGTTGTTCGATTTGGAGTTAAGGAATGTGTGGAAATCGGGCCTGGCCGAGTATTGAAGGGGTTGGCGCGAAAAATCAATCCCGAATTAAACATCATCAGCATTGAGAAAAAAACCGACCTCGATCAGCTTAAGCCGATAAAGGTGGAAGGATGAAACTGCTACAAGACAAAGTTGCTATCATTACGGGTGCTAGTCGTGGAATTGGAAAAGCAATCGCTATTTCTTTTGCAAAAGCTGGGGCAAAACTTGCCTTATGCGCAACTAACGCAGGACTTCTAGAAGAACTTAGCGGTGAAATCGAACGTTTAAATGGTCAGAAACCCATCTTATTTTCCTTTGATATAAGGGAAGCGCAAAAGATCAATGAAGCTGTCAAAAAAACGCTTGACACCTATTCGCGGATCGATATACTCGTCAACAACGCCGGCACAACGCGTGACCAATTGCTTGCATTAATGTCAGAAGAAGATTGGGACACAGTTCTTTC
>JACQQO010000113.1 GCA_016206955.1 Candidatus Omnitrophota bacterium | reverse complement strand
CTTCTCATTACGAAAGCCGGAAAGTTGATCCTCAATAAGTGAGAGAGGCGCTCTGTTTTCAGTTCTTTAGGAATTCACAGCTAGGGATGGGCCAAAGTAATGAACTCAGTACCCAGCCAAATCACAATTAAAAAAGGAGTAATGCAATATGAATTTCAAAAGTTTAAGGCTGGGTACCTTCATTTTTTTGCTGGCGAACGTTTGTTTTTTAACGGATTCGTTGGCTGAGGAAACACAGAAAAAAAATACAGATCAAACTTTGAAAGAAGTAGTGGTTAAAGGCATAAAAACGGAAGAGAAACCAATTTTTCTTTCCGAAGTTCAGGGAACAAAAATCAATGCTGGAAAGAAAACCTCAAATATTGATTTGGAAGAACCTCCTCCGATTACGAACAACAATTTTCGGCAAATCTTTGTGAAAACGCCGGGCTTGCTCGTGAGTGAGGAAACCACGCCGCTTTTCAGCATTGGTTATCGCGGCCTTGAACCGCATCGGGCTCAATTTACGCAAGTGATGAAAGATGGGGTTCCGATTCATGCGGACATGTTTGGTTATCCCGAATCGTATTATACGCCGCCTTTACAAACGATTGAGAATATCGAGTTCATCCGAGGAGGGGCGGCATTAATGTATGGCCCTCAGCCGGGCGGTGCGCTTAATTTTGTGACCAAAAACCCTCCCACGGACCGCAAATTAGTCACGCATTCGGAAAATGTGTTTGGGAGCTTCGATTATTTTTCCACCTATAACTCTGCGGCGGGAACCGTAGGGCCTGTGGGTTATTACGGTTATTTTCACGAAAGACAAAGCGAGGGATTTCGCGATCACAATAGTGACTTTCAAGTGATTTCAAGCGGGGTGAAAGCAGTCTTAAATCAAACAGCGAGTTCTCGTTTGACGATGACGTATGATGAATATCATGAAGAGCATGGCGAGCCCGGCGGGTTGACCGCTGCACTTCTCCAAAATGACAACACCGTGACTACGCTTTTCTATGACCGTTTCAGATTAGAGCGTTATTATGGAACCATAAAGTACGAACATGAGTTTTCGGAAGATACTCAACTTGATGTACTAGGCTACGGCGGCCATTACCGCAGATACAGCAAGCGTCAGCGCGGCGGGGGTTTTGGAACTCTTCCGGCGGGTGCCAATTCAGCTACGAATAGTATCGAGGAGCAGGATTTTTACAATTTAGGGTTTGAGCCGCGCTTCCGGCACAATTACGAACTTTTTGGCGAGACTCATACCGTAAGCGGCGGAATTCATGCTTTTGCGTCCCATTCGCCGCGGGAGGACCAGCGGGGGTTGACGCGCGCCGCGGATTCTGGAACTTTGAGAAAGAAATCCGATCGCGATACATGGTATCTTTCGGCATTCCTCGAAAATATTTTCCGTTGGGGGAAATTAACGGTGACTCCCGGCGTTCGGCTGGAAAATATTTGGCAGCATATCAATGAAAAATTGAATCTCGATAAAACTACTGTGCCGCTTGCGGATGAAACAAGTTACGATTTCGCCCCGCTTTTTGGCGGCGGAATTGCCTATGAAATTGCGAAAGAAATTCAAGCTTATACCAATCTCTCACAATCCTACCGGCCCAAAATTTATACGCAGGCCGTGCCGACGGGAACGAATCAAATCGTCAATGAAGATTTAGAAGAGGGAACTGCTTGGCAATACGATGTGGGTTTGCGTGGAAAGCCATTTGATTTTTTGGCTTGGGATGTGAGCTACTTCATATTGAGTTTTAACGATCAGATTGGAACGATCGCCAATGAAGTAAAAAACTTAGGTGATTCGTTTCATCAAGGCGTGGAGTTTTACGGCGAAGCCGATTTTGTGAAGGTATTTGATTATTTCAATCATTCGAAGTATGCCGAACAAATCGGTTCTCTTTCGGAATTTTTCGCCTTGACGTTACTCAATGCCGATTATAGAAATGGACCCACTGAAGACCGTACGCCGCAATACGCGCCGCAGTTTACGCTCAAGTTCGGCACGAATTACAACTTAAAAGACCACGCGAAGTTAAGTCTCTTGGCCACTTTAGTGGACGATCACTTTGCGGACGATGCCCATACCGCGAATCGCTATATCCCGTATTATTCCGTTTGGGATTTGACGGGCGAAGTGGTAATCCTGAAGAATTTGGCGAAGATGTTCGATCTTTCCGTTTTTGCGGGGATCAACAATTTATTTAACGAAAATTATACCGCTCGGATTCGCGGCGATGGAATTGATCCTGCGTACCCGCGGAATTTTTTTGGCGGCCTGAAAGTGAGCTTGGGAACTCCCGGAGAGGTGAAATAACATGTTTTGGGATCAAAGTTTAATTCAATTATTTCTTAAAGGGGGCTTTGCCATGTGGCCCCTCCTTTTGTGTTCTGTTTTGGGTTTTGCGATTATCGTGGAACGCTCCTACTATTTCTGGAAACTCCGATTTGACTATGGGGCATTTAGCGAAAATTTGAAGCAGCTTTTGTCGAAAGGAAAAGTGAAAGAAGCTTTGGCTTTGTGCCGCAAACATCCGAATCCGGTTCCCCGAATCGCGGAGCATTATTTAAAGCATTTACGTTCCGATGCGCTCCGAAACGAAATTCTGAAGCGCGAAGGTTCTTATGCCCTCGAAAAAGTCGAATCCCGTTTACGCGCCCTTGCCGCTGTGACTCATATCGCCCCTCTTCTCGGGCTTTTCGGAACGGTGACTGGGCTTGTGACCGCCTTCCATCAAATTGAGCTTTTGGGCGGGCAAGTTCAGCCGGGAGATTTGGCGGCGGGAATTTGGGAGGCTTTGATCACGACGGTATTCGGTCTTTTGATCGCGATTCCATGTATGGCGGCTTTCCATGCCTTCGAAACCGAAGCCGACCGGATTTCGCGCAGGATGCAATTTATTATTTCGGAGCTGGATGAATTTTTCGGCAAACAATCGGCCAAAGATTTCCGCTCGACCGATGTCGAAGCAACCCAAGAAGCGATGAAAGTGGTTTCCTAATGGAATTCTTACGCCCCAAACGCCCGAGTTTAAGCCTGGATATGGCGCCTTTAATTGACATTGTCTTTCAGCTTCTGATTTTTTTCATGCTGAGTTCTTCATTTCTGAATCCCGCTTTGAAGTTGACTTTGCCAAAAGCCCAAATTCATGATTTGAAAGAACCCCAGCAAATCATCGTCAGCATCGATCAAACAGGGAAAGTATTTGTGAATCGGTCTCAAGTTCAAATGTCCGATCTTAAAAGTGAATTAAGCCGTAGGCTCACTCAAGATTCCAAAAAATCCGTTCACGTTCGCGGTGACAAGGAAATGGCATATAAGTATTTTGTTCAAGTGATGGATTTGGCGCGGCAAGCCGGTGCAAAACAAGTCAATATTGTGCATGAGGACGTAAGGTGAAGCTTCCCTTTTCTTATAAACAGCATGTTTTTAATTCGATATTAGTTTCTTCATTTATCGGCCATGTCACTTTAATTGGCTTCGGAAGTTTTTTCTCACCGTCTCCGGAATATGCGGTGGAACAAGCTCCGAGCAGCATGGAAGTTGTCATTTTAAATCAACGCGACATCAAAAAAGAAAAACAAAAGATCGAAGCGGTAATGACTCTGAAAAATCTTGATACCTCTCCCGAAATTCAAAAAAAAGAACAACCCAGAAAAGAGTTGATCAAAAAAGCCGTTTACATTCCACCAGTCAAAGGAGCGGTGACGCAAACAAAACCGGCGTATTTAAAAAATCCGTCACCCATTTATCCCAACCGCGCACGCGAACAAGGATGGCAAGGGGTTGTGGTCTTAAAAGTTTTGGTGAGTGAAAATGGCGGCGTGGATCAAATTAAAATTTACAAAAGCTCAGGGTACGGCATCTTGGATGAATCGGCCTTGAAAACGATTCGAACGTGGCAATTCCTTCCTGCTCGAGTGGGCATTATGTCGTTTTCGTCGTGGATCAAAATTCCAGTCCGGTTTCTTTTGACTGAGAAGGAACGTGAATGAACGGAGGCTCTCTCCTTGCCACATTTTTAGTTGTTTTTCGCGAGACGCTTGAAGCAAGCCTCATTGTGGGAATTATTTTGACTGCCCTTGCGAAATTAAATCAAAAGCGTTTCTTTCCTCATGTGATTGCAAGTACGGTGGTAGCGATTTTGGCAAGCATCGCCGCGAGTTTTGTTTTGGCAGCCTTGACCAAATCAGCGCAGGGAAACGTACAGAAAATAATCGAAGGTTCGATTTCACTTTTAGCGTGCGGCGTGCTCACTTATATGGTTTTTTGGATGAACGCTCAGGCGCGGAAGATGAGATCTGAGATGGAGCTTAGGATCGAACAAGCGGTCACCGGCGGAGAATATTTTGCGATTTTAACCCTTCCTTTTCTGGCTGTTTTTCGTGAGGGAGCCGAAACCGTTTTATTTTTAAAGGCCGTCTCCATTCAGAATTCCGGCGTCGTTTCCTTTTGGGGCGGTCTTTCGGGTTTTGCGGTGGCAATTTCGCTTGCTTATCTTTTATTCGTGGGCGGAAGAAAAATTCCGATCCGGACTTTTTTTAAAATCACCGAGTATTTTATTCTTTTGATCTCCGCAGGGCTTCTGGCTTATGGGATACATGAACTCGAAGAATTGGGCTGGGTTTCTCCGATTGTTTATCCCGTCTGGAATATCAATCACATCTTGAACGAAAAACAGGGAATCGGCGCATTTTTAAAAGCCCTCTTTGGTTACAATGGCAATCCTTCCTTGGTGGAAGTGAGTCTGTATTGGATGTATTTAAGCATTGTTTTTCTATTTTTAAAAAAGCCCCTCAAAATCATCTCCCATCTTTAGTCGTTTCCGTATATACTTGATCTCGAATTTATGAAGGCTTTCGTTAAAATTTTTGCTTTTGTTTTCGTCTTTGCCGCGTTTCTTGCCACTCTTCACTATGGCGTTCAATTTCTTTTTCAAAAAGATGCTGGTTTACTTCTTCATCACGGAACCGGACAGGTAACGTTTTATCTTTTCTTCGTCTTGCTAGTTTTTCTTTTTCAAAAGTATGTGAACCGGGAACCTTTTTCTTCTCTAGGACTGCGGGCTTATTCAGGATGGTATGTGACACTTTTGAAGGGGTGGGCTGCCGGGGCAATTGCGTTTGTGGGTTATTCCCTTTTGATGGGAGCATTTGGGGCAGTTGTGTTCACGTATCGACCGGGTTTTGGAAGACTAGTTACCGCTTTTGTCGTGGCCTTCAGCGGCTTTACGATCGCACTGACTGAAGAAATTATGTTTCGGGGATTTTTTCTTCAGACTTTGCTCAAAGATTTACCCAAATGGATTGCGGTTACGGTCACGGGACTTATTTTTGTTGTCTTTCACGATTTGGCGAATCCGCTTAGTTTTTTCACCCAACCGCGTCAAATGATGCTTGCCGGTGGACTCTTCAGCCTCAATTTACTTTTGTGCATGGCCTATTTAAAAACAAGGTCACTTTTTCTTCCCGTTGGAATTCATTCCGGCATTCTCTTTGCGAAAATTTTCTCCCGGAAAATGAAAATGATCGGAGCCGGGGTCGATTCCTATTGGCTCGGCCTTGAAGCGGATGCGCGGCGGGGATTTCTGGCATGGATTTTTTTTATCCTCGGAATCTTTATTTTAAATTATTTGATTACGGAACGAGAAAAAAGAGGAACGGCCTCTGTCGGTTAGATCCATGCCCTCTCAAAAAATAGTTTCTCTGATTGCGAGTGCCACAGAAATACTTTGTGCGCTTGGATTCCGAGATCAATTGGTGGGAAGATCCCATGAGTGCGATTTTCCCGAATCGGTTAAGATACTCCCCATCTGCACGAAGCCAAAATTCGATACGGAAGGCAGCAGTTTGGAAATTGACAAACGCGTTAAGCAGGTTCTTAAACAATCGTATTCTTCGGTAGAAACTCGGGTCGATCCCAGATCGGCCTTGTCCGTCTATGAAGTTTTTGCCGATGTGTTGGAAGGACTTCAGCCAAGCGTGATTGTCACACAGTCCCATTGCGTGGTTTGTGCTGTGAGCCTTAGAGATGTGGAACAGGCAGTTTCAAAGTTTGTTAGTTCACGACCCAAGATTGTTTCCTTAGAGCCTAATACACTTGAAGATATTTGGCAGGGGATCGAACGCGTGGCAGAAGCCTTGGAAGCTTCCGAACGCGGGGTTCAATTGCTTGAAGGGCTTAGGCGCAGAATTACCGACCTATCGACTCGAGTGAAATCTTTTTCATCTCGGCCCTCTGTCGCCTACATTGAATGGATCGATCCTTTAATGGCGGGCGGAAATTGGATGCCGGAATTGGTTGAGCTCGCGGGCGGTAAAAACGTGTTTGGGGAAGCGGGAAAGCATTCGCCTTGGCTAAGTTTCGATCAGTTAGCCGCAGAAGATCCTGAAATTATTTTGATTGCTCCCTGTGGATTTGACATCAAACGCGCTCGACAAGACCTTCCGCTTTTGACCGCAAAAATCGAATGGGGACAACTTCGCGCAGCCAAACAAAACAAAGTATTCATCTTGGATGGGAATCAGTACTTCAACCGTCCGGGCCCGAGGTTGGTGGAATCCATTGAAATATTGGCTGAAATCATTCATCCGAACGAGTTTCATTTTGGCCATGAGGGAATCGGCTGGAAGCGATTGTAGGGTGCGGAACAAGCAATGAAATTAGCTACGCTTTGTTACATTAAAAAAAATGGTCAGACGCTCATGATTTATCGGAATAAAAGAAAAAGAGATATCCACGACGGTAAATGGAATGGGCTGGGCGGAAAACTTCATCTTGGCGAAACGCCTGAAGAGTGCGCGATTCGTGAAGTGAAAGAAGAATCCGGCCTTGCGATTAAAAATCCATCGCTGCGCGGGATTTTAACTTTCCCCGCTTTTAAGGATGAGGAAGATTGGTATGTTTATGTATTCGTGGCCCATGAATTTTCGGGCGAATTAGTAGCTGAATCCGAGGAAGGTGATTTGAAGTGGATTGAAGATGAGAAGCTGCTCGATCTTCCGCTTTGGGAAGGCGATCCTATTTTTCTGAAGTGGATTGACGAAGGACGGTTTTTCTCAGGAAAGTTCGTTTATGAAAATGGGAGATTCGTACGTTACGATGTTATCTTTCATGATCTCACCACCTGCCTTCCTCGCCCCACAGGGGCGAGAACTCACAGAGTTTCAAGAGCGCGCTGATTATGAAGTGCGCGCTCTTGCAAGGCAGGTGGTGGGATGAGTGGCAATTGCCCGCCCATGTCAGTCGATGAACGCTTTCGAAGAGGAATCGAACTTTTCAACCAAGAAGAATTTTTTGAATGCCATGAGGTGATCGAAGACCTTTGGCTTGAAACTCAGGATGAATACAAGAATTTATACAAAGGCGTGATTCAAGCGGCAGTGGCTTTGCATCACTTAAGGCGCGGCAACTTAAAAGGAGCAAAAAAGTTGTTCAAAACCTCAAGCGGTTATTTAAGTTACTACCCGTCACGGACATTAGGTCTTAATGTTGAGAAGTTGCTCAGCGATATGAAGATCTGTTTTAAGTCACTTGACCTGACATCCCTTCCGAAGTTAGAATT
>JACQQO010000112.1 GCA_016206955.1 Candidatus Omnitrophota bacterium | reverse complement strand
AGTTTTAACCCATTTTTTATCAATGAGTTAAGTGTCACATCGGTTCTTCTTAGAATTTTATCGAGCGTATTATTTTCTGACTTCGTAGATCTTAAAATCACCATCGCTGATTCAACGGCTTGTCTTTGGTCTACCATTCGTTCATACGTTTCCTTCGGAATTAAACCAAAATCATATCCATATTTCATCAGCCTCTCATCCGCATTGTCTTGACGGAGAAGAAGGCGAAATTCCGCGCGGGAAGTAAACAACCGATAAGGTTCTTGGGTTCCGCATGTCACTAAATCATCGATTAAAACGCCGATGTATGCCTCTGAACGATCTAAAACGAAAGGCGGCTTATCTTTAAGCTTACGAATCACGTTCAGGCCGGCCATTAAACCTTGTGCGGCGGCTTCTTCGTAACCGGAGGTGCAATTGACTTGTCCAGCGAAAAATAAATTTTCAATGCGTTTGGTTTCAAGCGAATGTTTCAGTTGAGTAGGCGGCATACAATCATATTCGATGGCGTAACCAAAACGCATGAGCTCCGCGTGTTCCAACCCTTTAATGCTGTGAATCATTTCGATTTGCACATCTTGCGGAAGACTCGTTGACATTCCATTCACATAGAATTCTTCTGTGTCGCGTCCTTCAGGCTCGAGATAAATTTGATGCCGCTCTTTGTCCGCAAACTTCACGATCTTATCTTCGATGGAAGGACAATAACGTGGGCCGATTCCTTCGATGCGACCGGCGTAAAGAGGGGAGCGATGCAAATTTTTTCGGATGATCTCGTGTGTTTTTTGATTCGTGTACGTGAGCCAGCAGGACATTTGATCGAGCTCGAGTTTTTCTGTGCGGAATGAAAATGGTTCGGGATCTTGATCGCCTGGCTGCTCTTCGCAAACCGAAAAATCGATGCTCTTTTTCCTGAGACGGCAGGGCGTTCCGGTTTTAAATCGCACGATGTCGAAACCGTGTTTTTTAAGAGAATCCGATAGGCCAACTGAGGGCGGATCGCCGCCGCGGCCGCCAGGATAATTCACATCACCTACATGAATGAGGCCGCGCATGAAAGTTCCTGTCGTAATGATCGTAGCCGCGCCGCGATATTCGACTCCCATCATAGTTCGTACGCCAACAGCTTTTCCGTTTTCAATAACAAGCTCAACCGCTTGATCTTGTTTCAAATCGATATTGGTCTCAGCCTCAACCGTCCGTTTCATATAACGGATGTAATCTTTTTTATCTGCCTGAGCGCGCGGCGCCCACACGGCAGGGCCTTTGGATTTATTGAGCATGCGGAATTGAATAGCGGTATGGTCCGTCGCAAGCCCCATTTCGCCGCCGAGAGCATCGACTTCGCGGACGACGTGACCTTTGGCGAGTCCTCCAATCGCGGGATTGCACGACATCTGGCAAATGGAATCCAGATTCATGGTCATGAACAAGACTTGATAGCCGGCGCGCGCGATGGCAAGCGCGGCTTCAGTGCCGGCGTGGCCCGCGCCGACTACAATGGCGTCGTAGGTTTTATCGTGAATCATTCCTCGTGATGCGGAAGCGCTTTTCCTTTAATGAATAATTGATGGAAAATCGAAAGGATATTATTCACAAACCAGTAGAGAACGAGCCCTGAAGGAAGACTGTAAAATACAAAACCAAAAATAATTGGCATGAACATCATCATCTTCTGCTGTTCCGGCGTTCCGGTTGCGGGCGTAAGCCGCTGCTGCCAAACCATAGAGCCAAGCATTAAAAGCGGGAGAACGTTCACGGCATCTCCCAAAAAGGGAAGTGAGAAAGGAAGCGTCCAAGCTCGGTCGACTTCAGATAAATCTTTAATCCAAAAAATAAAGGGCTCGCCCTTCAGTTCCGCCGTTTGCGAAAGCACCTGATAAAAAGCGATGAACACGGGAATTTGAAGCACCATGGGAAGGCAGCCGCCCATAGGATTCACTTTATGTTTTTTATAAAGCCCCATCATTTCCTGTGAAAGCCGGGCTTGATCGCCTTTGTGTTGTTCCTGAAGCGCTTTCATTTTGGGCTGAAGCGCTTGCATTTTTTTCATGGATTCAAAACTCATGTGGGTCAGCGGTGTAAAAAGTAGTTTCAAGGCAAAGGTGATTAAGATAATGGCCCAACCGTAATTCCCAACCGTTTTGTGTGCCCATTGAATTGCAATCAAAAGCCAAAACCTGAATGTCCCAAAAAACCCGTGTGAAAGAATCTGTTCAAATCCATAGCTGTAAGATTTAAGATCGCGGTAATATTGCGGGCCCGCGTAAATTAAAAAGTTCCTGTTCACCACGCCGGCGGCGGGGACTTCTATGGGCCCCCATTGAAGCGTGCTTCTCATAAACTTAGTTTCTTCTTCCGTTCCGGCTGCGGTTTTGGCCAAAACCGCAGGTTCGTCCGACCGAATGATGACGGTAAAATATTTACGCGCAAGCGCCTGCCATGAAATTTTTCCTTCCACCACGTAGGGCTGTTTTTCAATTTTGTTGAGATGCCGCGAGACTAGCTTTTCATCGGTGGCCACAAATGACTCGGGGTGAACCGGATCGTTCTGGGGATGGGCTTCTAAATCAAGACGCGATGTAACTTCGAGAGGTGAAATCAGTTGCGTATCGCTTAGGTTGTGAATTTCTACTTCCAAGGATAGGGCCGGCCTTTCCTCGTGGAGTTTATAAGTTTTAACCATCCGCCACTTTCCAGCTTCTTCGCTCGCCAACCTAATTTCACCTTTCGCTTGATCTAAAAGCTCAAGCGAAAAAATCTTGGAATTAAAATCGACTCCTTGACCGGTCAAATTGGTGAGAAACGCGCCCGCTCTGCCCAGTTTTCGATCGATTAGAACAATATCCCCATTTTGAACTTTCCCCCAACTTTTCAGCAGAACTTTAGTGACCGCGCCGCCCAAATTTGTAAATTCAACCTCGAAATTCGGTTTTGAAAGTTCGTAACGAGTTTCTTTTATCAAAGGCTCGGCTTGGCTAATCGTTTGTTGGATATCTCCGACCGTTGAGCTCATCTCGGTGCTGAGCTTTGCAGGGACTGGCTGTTCGGCTTCCGGAACTTGAGCCGGCGGAGGAGAGACCCATTTGAGATAAATCGGGTACAAAATTAAAATCAGGAAAGAAAGCGCTACGGCCAGAAGTAATCTTTTTTCGGAATTCATCCCGAAACCGGATCGTAGCCGCCCGGGTGAAAAGGATGGCAGCGAAGCAAGCGAGCAAGAGATTTAAAGGCACCGCGGGCAAAGCCGAATTGTTCTACTGCTTCGTGAGCATACTCAGAACATGAGGGAAAAAAACGGCAACGACCACCAAAAAAAGGGGAAAACCCCATTTGGTAAACTCGGATGGCTAATTGGGCAAATTTTTTTAACATAATGCTCATTCGTTCTTCTCGCTTAGGATTTTGGACTGGTTTAGGAGAGCACTTACCGTTTGTTGCAAGTTCTTGTATAAAAACAAGTTATCATCTCTTTCAATTTTGACCAAAAGATCAAAACTCCCGCGGAATCTCGATTTTGAAATGCGGAAGCATTCTCGCGCAATGCGTTTTGCTCTGTTCCGATCCACAGCGCGTTTGAAAGCCCCTCTCCCCACGCGAACGGCAAAACGGCTATTTTCGTTTTCACTTTTCAAATAATAAAGCACGACACCGCCCTTGCGGATTGAAGATGCT
>JACQQO010000109.1 GCA_016206955.1 Candidatus Omnitrophota bacterium | reverse complement strand
CGGTGACTTAACGGCCGCGCGCTTTGATCAAACCCTTCGCTTTGACGTCAAGATCATTCCCTATGCGGGAGACGACCGTTGGGTGGAAAAAGCGATTATCGACGCGCACAAATGTCTGACAGATTCCGCGATTCCCTCCCCGAATCCTGATTGCGATTATTGCCTTTACCGGCAATGCGCTAACGAGGTTTCGAATACCAAATAACAAAGAACGCAAAGAGCCGAGGCACAGAAAAGTAATAACGGTAATAACGGAGGCGGCCCTGGCGGTGCCGTCCATGAAAAAATTCAAAATCTTCATGGTTCGGCTTGGCTCACCACAAGTCAGTGGAGTTTAAGGAAAGTGATGAAAAAGAAGGGTAGATATAAAGCATCTGCTACCTCCTTAGTGCTGTAAGATATTTAAAATAAAAGAGTTACAACTTATACTGCAGTATTATCACAAATTTTGTAATAAAACTGTTTACTGTTTAGTAATTATAGTGCATAATTATTACATAAATTGTAATAAACTTGCATTAAGGGTCATATTGATGAAGAACGGCAAGAGAGAGGACGAACTTCTGGAATACGCGAACAGCCAGGCGGGCTATTTTACTGCTAAACAGGCAGAAAAAGCGGGCTACTCCTACCGGCTTCATTCTTATCATACAAGCACCGGCCGGTGGATCAAAGTAGACCGCGGTGTCTTCAGGCTTCGCAACTTTCCAGCATCGCAAAGGGAAGATCTAATTCGGTGGACGCTTTGGAGCAGAAATCAAAAGGATAAACCACAAATGGTAGCTTCCCATGAAACCGCACTTGCGGTTCATGAACTAAGCGACGTGATGCCGGCAAAATTTTGCTTTACCGTCCCTTCCGGTTTCCGCAAAAAGGTGCCGAAGAATTTTGTTCTTCACAGATCAAAGCTATACGAAGGTGATGTAGAAAAAAGGGAAGGGTTTTCTGTAACGACTCCACTGCGCACACTGATCGATGTTGCGGAAGGGAATCTATCTGAGGATGAACTTGCCAAAGCCCTGAGAGACGCACTTGATAAAGGCCTCGTTCAACTTAAAAAAATTGATGTCACGAAGATGTCCGAAAAAGGCAAACTTCGGATGCTTATGGCCATCAAAGCCATCCAAGAAAAGAAAGCAGTATGAGCCTTAAGACGAATACCTATCGTGATGCCGTAAGCTTCCGGCGCGCGCTTGAGACGCGGATCAATAATCATTCCAAGGAAAAAGGCACGGATTTGGAAAGACTTAGGAAGCAAGTAGCGTTTGACCGGCTTCTTGCGCGTCTTTTCTTTGACGTGAAGCCATTTCGCTGGCTTCTTAAAGGCGGTTATGCGATGGAACTTCGGTTTTTTGAACTTGCCCGGACAACGAAAGATGTCGATCTGTCCTTGCCTATTGAATTTTCTTCGAAAGTTCCGAATGAAAAACTTCTTGAGAAAATCCGTGAAGATTTGCAAGATACAGCTGATCGGGATTTGGGGGATTGGTTTCAGTATCTGATCAAAGCTCCAATCATGGAACTTGATGCGGCCCCTTATGGCGGGGCCCGTTATCCCATCGAGGCAAGAATGGGCGGCACAAAATTCACCAATTTCAATTTGGATGTTGGTGTCGGAGACGTCGTTTTGTTTACGCCGGAGTGGCGCGAGGATCATGACTGGCTCAAATTTGCGGGTATTCCATCCGCCAAAATTCCTCTGATTCCCCGCGAACAGCAATTCGCCGAAAAAATTCATACCTACACGTTTCCGCGTGAGGGCAATCCGAATTCAAGGACCCGTGACTTGATCGATCTCATCCTCCTGATTGAGAATGGTCTCCAGGACAAAGATAAAATTCATACCGCCCTTGAGGAAACTTTTAGACGCCGCAAGACTCATGAGATTCCGAAGACTTTGCCGCCTCCTCCGGATTCATGGACAGTGCCTTATCAAGCTTTGACTGAAGATTGCGGGGTAGGGAAGAAAAATATCAAAGATGCTTTTGAACTTTTGCTCAAGTTTTGGAATCAAAACTCTCTTGGCGCCGGGTCATGAAGCATTTAAAAAACCGAAAAACCGGAGGCGGCCCTGGCGGTGCCGGGCTGAATTTGGGGGCAGGAAGGAAGCAACAAAGCAGGTTTGATTAGATGAAAAAATTCAAAATCTTCATCCAAGGAGTACCATGAAAAGGCAGGGCAGATACAAAACGTCTGGAATCGAGTCCGAATACGAACTTGATTCAGGCGGCAAAGTTTTAAAAAATTTGCTTGGGATTAAAAATCAAGCCGAACTTGATCGCCTTTACCAAACACACACCCTGTATTTTTTTCAAAGCAACGACTCATTCAGGCGCTTGCAGAAGTGCATATCGAAATTACGAACCGATGCAAATGGTTTTTCGTGAGATTATTGGGAAAGGTCTTTCTTAATCTCAGGGCTAAGGTAAATAATTGTTTTGTTTTTTTCTTTAAGCGCTTTTTTAATACTATCAGGCATTATGCCCAGTTCGATAGTGGCCGAACTGGATACGTTGACAAACAGCGATTTCTCGTAGATGTTTTTATCCCGTAGATAAGGATTCGTTTCACTCAAGGGCTTGTGATTCATGCGTAAATTATACCATAACTTAGGGCTGCTTTTGGGTTAAATATCCACCTTATATTTCGGTCTTTTTAGCGCACTTTCTTAATTATTTCTTTTTCCACAGTTCTTTTAAGAGCATGAGCGTGAGATCGCTATAGCGT
>JACQQO010000111.1 GCA_016206955.1 Candidatus Omnitrophota bacterium | reverse complement strand
GTATCAAACACAAGAAAGCTTTGGTCGATGCCAAGCGCGGTAAAATTTTTACTAAGTTGATCCGAGAAATTACGGTGGCGGCCAAAGCCGGCGGAGGCGATCCCAACACCAATCCGCGGCTTCGGCTTGCGATCTCAACGGCTAAAAGCTCGAATATGCCGGCCGATAATATTGAACGGGCAATCAAAAAGGGAACGGGAGCCTTAGAAGGGGTTTCCTACGAAGAAGTGGTCTATGAAGGTTATGGGCCCGAAGGCGTTGCGATTTACGTTCAATGTTTAACGGATAATAAAAATAGAACCGCTTCTGAAATTCGCAACATTTTCTCGAAGAAAAGTGGAAACATGGCCGGCGCTGGTTCAGTTTCGTGGCTGTTTGAAAAGAAGGGGTTAATTGTTGTGGATCAAAATAAGGCCACCGAAGATCAATTAATGGAATTGGTTTTGAATGCGGGCGCTGAGGATTTATCGAAAGCGGGAGATAAATTTGAAATTATCACAACCGTCAATGATTTTGAAGTCGTCAAGAAAGCTTTGGAAGATGCAAAAGTGCCTTACGAATCGGCAGACCTTCAGATGATTCCGAAAAATCTGGTACCGGTCAGCCCTTCGAACGCAAGGCAAGTTTTGGCTTTGATCGAAGCGCTTGAAGATCACGACGATGTCCAGCATGTGTACGCTAACTGTGATATTCCCGATGAAGTCATGAAGGAAGTGGTTTGATATGCGCATCGCCGGAGTAGATCCGGGAACCATCAATACAGGCATTGGAATTTTAGAGGATTCAGGCAAGCGGCCAGTTTTAATTTTCGCGCACACGATTCATGCCGACCCCTCTAAGGCGATTCCAAATCGATTAGAAACGATTTTTACGGAACTTAAGGCGATCCTCGAGGAATGGAAACCCGAAATCCTTGCCTTGGAAAATATTTTTTATCAAAAAGATTTCAAAGCAGCGGTAAAGGTAGGTGAGGCCCGTGCCGTTGCGATGCTGGCAGCTCGTTTAAGCGGTATTCCTGTGGTGGAATATCCGCCGGCGCGCGTAAAACAATCGGTGAGCGGAAACGGCCGAGCGGCCAAGAATCAAATTCAATATATGGTCAGGCATCTTTTGAACTTTCGCGGACCTTTAAGCGCGGATTCTGCAGATGCGATTGCGGTTGCCCTTTGCCATATTCATTCTAGGAAGTTTTCTGTAATGACCCCACGTCAATTCGCGCCCCGGGGCGCGAATTGCCAAATCAAGGGACGAGCGGCTTATGTATAGTTTTTTAGCTGGGGTTTTGGCTGAAAAATCGCCCACATTAATCACGATCGATGTGAATGGAATTGGTTTTCAATTAATTGTTCCGCTTTCCACTTCTCAAAAGCTTCCTCAAGTTGGCGCGAAGGCGAAAATCCTGACTTACCATGTCGTGCGAGAAGACGCCCACCTTCTTTTTGGATTTGCCACGGAGGAAGAAAGAGCGTTATTTAAACTTCTGCTGAGTGTTTCCGGAATCGGGCCGAAACTTGCAATCACGATTCTTTCGGGACTTGGAATCGCAGAACTTAAAAAAGCGATTGTGGAAGGTTCGGTGCTTGCGCTAACTGCAATTTCAGGAATCGGCAGGAAGACGGCAGAGCGCATCATTATCGAACTTAGGGAAAAAGTTGTGATCGAAGGACGGGGCGAAGAAAAATCTTCGCCCCTTCTTTCCAAGAACGAAGTCCTGGCTCAAGATTCCATCCGGGCCTTGGTTTCTTTAGGCTACAGCAAACAAGACGCAAAGGCGGCAGTTCAAAAAGTGTTGGAGAAACGCTCGAGTGAACGTCTCGATACAGAATCTTTAATCCGAGAATCCCTGAAACAAATTCAATATGTCTAAACCAAAAATAGAATCAGAGCGCATGGTTTCGCAAACGCTTCGGGAAGAAGATCTTGAATTCGACGCTTCTTTGCGGCCGGCTCAATTTCAAGAATTCGTGGGACAGACGAAAATCAAAGAGAACTTGGGAGTTTATATCAAAGCGGCCTTAAAACGAAAGGAGCCGCTCGATCATGTTCTCCTCTTTGGGCCGCCGGGCCTTGGCAAAACGACGCTTGCCCATTTAATTTCCAAGGAAATGAATGCCAATATTCGGATTACTTCGGGACCTGTTTTAGAACGGGCGGGAGATTTGGCAGGCCTTTTGACCAATCTCGAGGAAGGTGAAATTCTTTTCATCGACGAGATCCACAGACTTTCTCATGTGGTGGAAGAGTACCTTTATCCCGCCATGGAAGATTACATCTTGGATATTATGCTGGACAAAGGCCCGAATGCCCGCTCGGTTCGGATCAATCTGCCGCATTTTACTTTAATCGGCGCTACGACGCGGAGCGGCCTTTTGACCTCGCCGCTTCGTTCACGCTTTGGAATTGTTGAGCGGCTCAACTATTATACGGATGAGGAGCTGGCTCAAATTGTGGGGCGTTCCGCAAAAATTTTGGGCGTCGAAATCGATTCAAGTGGCGCTCACGAAATTGCAAGACGCTCGCGGGGTACCCCTCGGATTTCAAACCGCCTCCTCAAACGGGTTCGGGATTTTGCGGAAGTAAAAGCAGACGGGAGGGTGACCGCTGATGTGGCCGATCAAGCGCTTAAAATGCTTGAAGTTGACGAAGCCGGTTTGGATCAGATGGACAAACGAATCATCAAATATCTCCTTTATGAATGTGACGGCGGACCCGTAGGTCTCAATACGCTTTCTGTGGCAGTCGGCGAAGAAAGTGAAACGCTTGAGGAAATTTACGAACCCTATTTGATTCAAAAGGGTTTTTTGAAGCGCACGCCCTCGGGCCGTGTGCTGACGAAATTGGCTTATGAACATTTGGGCGTAGAACCGAGTAAAAAACAAAAGGAACTTTGGTAATAAAATGAATGGCGTCGGTAGGATGCTGATTCTTTTTGGAGCCGTCCTCATTGCCACAGGACTTATTTTTCAGTTTTTGGGCAAAATTCCAGGAATCGGCCGCCTTCCGGGAGATGTTTATATCCGAAGAGGAAATTTTACCTTTTACTTTCCCATTGTGACTTCAATCTTGATCAGCTTGATTCTTTCTTTAATCCTCAGTTTCTTCTGGAGAAAATAGTCCGATGCATACGCTAGTCTTATGGAAATCGGTTCTTGAAATTGGGTTTATTTGGGTTTTGCTTTATTTTCTGCTTCGATTTCTTCAAGGGACGCGCGCGGTTCAAGTTTTAACAGGCCTCATCATTCTGGTTATTTTATTCAACGTCGCCAAGATTTTGGAATTGAGTACCATTAATTGGGTGTTAACGAAACTCTTCGCTGTCGGCGTTCTCGCCTTTCTCATTTTGTTTCAGCCTGAGCTTCGCAGGGGCTTAGCTCGAATCGGACAAAATACCATTTTTAATCCTTTCCTTAAAAAGGGAGGAACCGTAGATGAGGCGGTAGAAGCGTGTCAACGGATGTCCAAGATGAAGCGCGGCGCACTGATCGCGATTGAACGGGAAGCGGGGCTTCGGAATTATATCGAAAGCGGAATCCCGCTGGATGCCAAAATCAGCTCCGAACTTTTGATGACGATTTTCGCAACGAATACTCCCACCCATGATGGGGCCGTTATTATTGAAGGCGACCGGATTGCATCCGCGGGTTCTCTTCTTCCGTTAAGTCAAAACCCCTCGCTTCCTAGGCAGTTAGGGACACGACATCGGGCCGCCATCGGCTTGACTGAAGAAACGGACGCCGTGTGTGTGGTGGTTTCTGAAGAAACAGGGGCTATTTCGGTTTCGGTTTATGGAAAGCTCACACGCGATTTGGATGAGGAAGGTTTGAAGCGCGTTCTGAAAAGCTTGTTTCGGCCGGAAGAGCGGGGAAAAGAGTTTTTGAATTATGTTCAGCAAAGGTTCCGGTTCACCAACTTTGGAAGGCGCGAAGGCGAGGTCAAAAGCTGATGCGCTTGGGATTAGGATGGCTTACGAATAATTGGGCTTTAAAGCTCGTCTCGCTTCTTTTGGCCATTGGGTTTTGGTTTTATGTGGTCGGTGAAGAAAGCATTGAAATTACCAAAACCGTCCCCCTTGAACTTTTGCCTCCCACAGATAATTTAAGCGTGGTGAAAAGTTCCACTTCTTTTTTAGAGGTCACGTTTCAATCTCCGCGCCATTTGTTTTCCGCGCTTTCCTCGAGCAGCCTATCAGCCCGTCATAAAATTGAAGGGGTCCAAAAGGCCGGCGATTATTCTTTTAACGTGGGGCCGAATGATTTTTCCCTTCCGGCTCCGGAAATTCGAATTGTGAAAATTTTCCCATCCTTTGTGACGGTAACGCTGGACGAAGTGATTGTGAAAAAGCTTCCCGTTCAAGTGGAGCTGGCCGGCGAACCGGCGTATGGTTATCGAGTGAATCAGGAAGATATCGAGCTCGATCCCAACGCTGTTTTAGTAGAGGGGCCGAAGGCAATCCTTGAAAAAATGGATACAATCAAAACCGAGCCTATTCAATTGGTTGGGCGAGTCCGTTCCTTCAGGCGGACGGTTAGGATTCGTCCCAGTGCGGAAATGAAAGTAGTTGGAGATGGAATTACGGAAGTGCAAATTCCTATCAAAGCTGAATTTGCGGAACGCCAACTCCAAGACGTGTCGGTTAAGCCGCTCGGAGTTCCTTCCGGCGGATCTTATGCCTCCCTTAAAACCGAGTCGATTTCGATTGAATTGAAAGGTCCGCGCGCGCTTTTGGACAAACTTGAAGCGAATCATATTTTAGCTTATGTCGAGGTGGAAGGATTAAAGGAAGGTGCGTATGAAGTTCCCGTAAAATTTATTTTGCCGCCCGATCTTGCGCTAAAAGGCGAGCCCCCCCTTGTTTCAGTTGAAATCAAAAAACTCAAGTTTTGACATCTACTTTGAATTTCTCCTTTTATGCCTTTCAAGAAATCGGTTAAGTTAGGTTTAAATATCGATCATGTTGCCACCTTAAGACAAGCCCGCGGCGGCCGAGAGCCGGATGTCATCCGTGCTGCTTTGGAAGGAATTAAAGGCGGTGCGGATGGAATTACAGCTCATCTCAGAGAAGATAGGCGTCATATTCAAGATCGAGATGTCTTTGAATTGAAACGAGTCATTTCGGTTCCTCTGAACCTAGAAATGTCGATCGAAAAAGAAATTGTGAAAATTGCCTCAAAACTCGCTCCCGCCAAAGCATGTTTGGTCCCCGAACGCCGTCAGGAATTAACCACGGAAGGGGGCCTGGATGTGATAAGCGGAAAGAACAAAATTAAACAGTCGGTTGCTCGGCTTCAAAATCAGGGAGTAGAAGTCAGTTTATTTATCGATCCGATTCCAAAACAAATCGAAGCGGCTTCGGAAACAAATACAGATTTTATCGAGCTTCATACCGGCAGTTATGCAAATTCTACTGGAGCAAGCCGCAAACGCGAACTCGATCGGCTTTTGAGAGCGTGTCAGTTTGCGCACTCCCTTGGGCTTCGCATCAACGCCGGCCACGGTTTGAATTATGACAATGTAAAACCAATTGCAAGGTTGCCTTACATGGTTGAACTCAATATCGGGCATTCGATCATTTCCCGATCGGTTTTCATTGGGCTTAGGAAAGCGGTTGAAGAAATGCGCGATTTAATTCGGGAAGTTTGAAGATGGAAATCAAAACAGAATTTCGAAAACAATTTGCTCCGCGGCGAAAAGATTCCCACAAAGGGGATTACGGCAGAATTTTTGTTCTGGCAGGTTCACGTGGTTTAAGTGGAGCTTGCTTTCTTACGAGCATGGCGGCTTTAAGATCCGGAGCCGGACTTGTAACTGTCGGCATTCCAAAGAGCCTTGTTCTACCG
>JACQQO010000013.1 GCA_016206955.1 Candidatus Omnitrophota bacterium | reverse complement strand
CTTCTCGTTTGGTACCGTTGACGCAAATCTTCATTGCTTTCGGCTCTTTTTAATAAAACTATATTTTTAAATTATCCCACCACCTATTCTTGGCCTAAAAGGCCAATGCGCCTTCGGCGCACGAATTAGGTGGTGGGACGAAGGGCCAATCTGTCTTTAACAGATATACAGGTGGTGGGATTATAGAAACTTCTGCAGCTATTGTAAAGAAAGATTATCGGACGTTTTATAGGTAATCATAAGTGGCTTTAAATATTAGCTTGAGTTCAACTTCAAGGCGTCAAGCACTCGAAGATGACTCTCCTTTGGAAGTGGGAATGGTAAGAAGATTGTAATTTCCAACGAGCCGAGGGAAGTAAGAAAGCGAAAAAACACGGAAAAAAACAGGTATCGGCAGGGTAATTAATCCGATGAAAAGAATAACGGCAATGATGATGGAAATCAAAAGCAAAATACCAACGATTAAAAGAATTGGCTTTAAAAAAGAAAGAACGGTCGCCAAAAAGCTTCCTAATAAAGCAGTCAATAATCCGACCGCCAGTATGACCGCCCCAATTAAAATGCCGAGCAAAGAAAGAACAATCATTGAAAGGACGCCGAGCCCAAATTTAATCAATAGATACAAGGCCAAACTGCCAAAACCTAATCTGAAGGAGAAAAATCGTTTTACAGCTTCCAAAATGCGCGAACTATCTTGATACATGATTGGAAGGATAAAATCATCTACCAATGTCATGACCACGGCAAGCGCAACGATGAAAAAAATCAACAGGGGAACTAAAATCAACAAAAGCGGCTTCGCAAACGATATAGCAAAAACGATTAAGGCTACATTCAAAACAAGAGCGCCGATACCCACTAATCCAAAAACGACAAGCCACTTAAAATAGGAATTCCCCGAAAGTTTGCATTTCGCGAATCCTTCTTTGATTGGAACATCACGCTTAACTACCAACTCAAGAAAAATAAAGTTAAACCGGGCCGAAACCCACAACAAAACTAATAGAATCGGAACCGCAATCAAGATGAACAACAAAGAAAATTTGGGAGGAGTTTCGGAAGGAAACCGCTCTAAAACTTGATCGCTTGTAAGCGTTGCAGGTTCGCTTGCCAAAGAAGAAGCGGCCTCGCTTTTAAGCTGATCGAGAGACTCTTGCAGTTTTTGTGACGGTGGAACCGGAGTTTGTGATCGAACTGGCTGATCTGTTTCCGCAGCGGGCCTCACTTGGCGAGGGACTCTAAAATTGCCGCCCATTCCTGCTGCATGACCCGCCAACCAAACAATAAGCAAAATCTTCAGCCAACGTTTCCACTCAAAAGGAAAAAGAAGCTCGATCGTCTTTTTCCAAGCAAAACTAATGGTTTGATAAACGGTCGGCTCTTGATTCAAAATGAATTAAGCGCTCACAACGTGAGTTTTTGCCCAAGTGTCCGCCAACCGATTACCTTTTGTTAAAATAAAAATAATCTCAACGATATAGCCGATGACCAACACAAACGGAACCATCAGAAGAATATTGCGGATAAACGCTTGGCCCAGGGTTACTTTCCCGCCATCCAGCGTAACTAATTTGAGACCAACCATCTTACGTCCTGGAGAAAAAACTGTATCGCGAAACAAAAGCCATCCAATGTTGACGGCAATCAAAATCACATTCCTGATACCTTCCGGTACTGCCAACAAAACGAGTCCCGCTACAATCCCAAGCAAAATGGGAACCGCAAGTAAATCTACCAATGCTGAAATGAAACGTTTCCCTTTCGGCGCAATTTCTGAACTTGCCCCCCCTACTACCTCGGATCCTCCATTAACCATGATTTAAGCTCCTTTCGTATTAATGAAACCCTTGCTTGATAAGCAGTTAAGTATACTGAATCCCCTTATTTATATCAAGCCCTTACATAACATCCGCCGAAAATGCGTTTCACAGTTCCTTCAAGCTCAAGCTGAGTCATACGAGAACGAATGTTCCGCGGATCCTCATTAAGACCAGTCACAATTTCATCAAAAGAAAGCGGCCGGTTCGCTAACAACCTCAACACGGGATCGTTCTCATCGTCATTGTTTGCCCTTGCGTTCAGAGCAAAAGAATTTACCGACGCGCGGATTTGAGGTGCCAAATCTTCCAAAATGTCTTCCGGCCTGGCCGCCAACTTTGCCCCATCGCAAATCAATTGATTGGTACCGCTCGAAGTCAAAGAGTCAATCGGCCCCGGAATCGCATACACTTCACGTCCTTCCTCTGCAGCGAGGCGAGCCGTAATCAAAGAACCGCTCTTGTGGCCTGCCTCAACTACCAAAACCCCTTTTGAAAGTCCGCTGATAATTCGATTGCGCTTTGGAAATTGGAATGCCTGCGGCAAAGTAGAAAGCGGAAACTCACTGATCAAAGCGCCGTTTGAAATCATTTCTTCGCGAAGCGATGCGTGCTCTTTGGGATAGACCACATCAAGACCGCAACCTAAAACTGCAATCGTCCGGCCTTTCGCACGAAGGGCGCCCCGATGGGCTTCGCCGTCAATCCCGCGCGCAAATCCGGAAATAATGGTGAGCCCCTTCCCAGCAAGTTCGGAAGCGAAACGCCCCGCCGTTTTAATTCCGTAAGTGCTCGGATAACGCGAGCCGACAATGGCAACGGCCACCTCATCTTCCGGAATCAAAGTTCCTTGGACATACAGAATCAACGGGGGATCATAAATCGAAGCCAAATTTTTCGGATATTCGGCATCTAAAACGGAAATAATTCGGATTCCTTTTTGAGCACAAACTTCTACTTCCCGCTCAAATTCTCCGGACGATAAGATATCTTGGAAAGAAGCGGCGAAATTACGGCCTTCCCCGCCGAAAAAAGACTCAAGCTTCGCCACAACCTCGGCATCCGAAAGCTGATTGAGGCCGCCTGATTTTTCGCTTAATTCCTTAAACTTTTGGATTCCAAAACCGTCCAATCGGTTTAGAATCCAAACCGTTTTTTGAATTTCCATATCGCGCTGTTTCCTTCAGAATTTACCGGTAAAAGATAATCCAAAGATACTGCGATCCGAAAATCTTGATCCAATGTGCCAGCACAAGGCCAATAAAAAAACCGACTGCCAGCAGTACTCTTCCTTTCATCGTTCACTCCTGTAATGATCCAATACGTTCTTAACTGATCCTTCTGAAATATGCTCAAACACTTTTACCTTTCCAATCCTCACGGGCAGGATGAACCGCAAGTTTCCATCACGCGCCTTTTTATCCCGCTTCATAAAAGCAAGAATTTTTGAACTTGAAAACTGATATTTTGCCGGAAAACTGATTTGTTGGATCAACCTGATCTGACGCGCCTGCTCCTGAACCGAGAAAATTCCCATTTTTACAGCGAGCTCGCCGGCCAAAATCATTCCGCATGCCACGGCTTCTCCGTGCGCCATTTTAAAACCGGAAGCGCCTTCCAGCGCATGAGCAAACGTGTGACCGTAATTTAAAATCATTCTCTTTCCGCTCACTTCCCGTTCATCTTCTTCAACCACTTGCGCTTTCACCGAAGCCGAACGTGCGATGATTTCTTCCAGAAATTCAAAAACCTTCTGGCCGAAAGATTTTTTCCGAACCGCTGTCATCAGCCATTTGCCGTTTTTCTCCAAGAGCTCAAAAAGTTTTCGGTCCTGGATTACCCCGTATTTAATCACCTCGGCAAGTGAATCCTTAAACATTTTCGGAGGAAGCGTCTTTAAAGTTTCAACGTCAGAAATGACAAGCCGCGGCTGATAAAAACTCCCAACTATATTTTTTGCGCTCGGAAGATCGATTCCCGTTTTCCCGCCGACGGCACTGTCTACTTGAGCTAAAAGCGTCGTCGGAGCTTGAACGAATGAAATCCCGCGCATATAAGTGGAAGCGGCAAAGCCTGCTAGATCACCTACCACACCACCTCCTAAAGCCAAAACGGTGCTTGAGCGGTCCAGTCCATTTCGGACCATGGCGCTCCACACTTTGGAAAGCTCCTTTTCCGATTTATCGCGTTCATCCCCATGAGACAAAAGATGAGAAAAAACGTCAAATCCTGAGTGCGAAAGCGATTTGGAAACCTTTGGTAAAAAGCGGCCGGCCACTCTTCGATTCGAAACGATCAAAATTTTTTGGCCTAGATTAAACGGTTTGATTAAACTGCCCACTTGTGCGAGCAGATTTTTTCCAATCAGAATGGCATAAGACCTATCAGCCAAAAAAACGCTAACTTTTTTCATATCCGCTCAAAGCAGGTTTTGTAAATTTCAAGCGCCACAGCTTCTGAGGATTTATGGTCCGTCAAAAAAATTTTGTCCGCTGTTTCTTCATAAAGCGGCGTGCGACTGTAAAAAAGATCAGCCAACGATTTTTTGGGATCCACCGACTGAAGAAGCGGCCGATCTTTTTTTTCTCTCACGCGCTCCCACAAGATATCCAAACTCGTTTTCAAGTAAACGACGATACCCGTGTTTTTCATCCGCTCGCGATTTAACGCATTAATCACAATTCCGCCGCCAGTGGCAACCACTTGATTGGGGCGTTCAGAAACTTGAAAAAGCAATTCGGTTTCGATTTCCCTAAAATGAGGCTCGCCTTTGGATTGAAAAATTTCGTTGATCGATTTACCTTCGCGTCCGATGATTTGATCATCCAAATCAACAAAAGGTAAGCTCAAAAGTTTCGCCAGCGCTTTCCCACTGGTGGTTTTGCCGGAACCCATCATTCCGACGAGATAAATATTCTTCACGCGATTTGTTTCAAATAGCCTTCGTAATTTCGCTTCGTTTCAACCATGGAATCGCCGCCGAATTTTTCCAAGAAAGCATCGGCAATTTCAAAGGCCACGATGGCTTCGCCAATGACGCTCCCCGCGGGGACAGCGCAAACATCGGAGCGTTCGAAATCGGCCTTTTCTTCTTTTCTCGTTTTCATATTGACCGAGCGAAGTTCCTGTCTCAAGGTCGAAATAGGTTTCATCGTAGCGCGCACTAAAATTTCGGCGCCGGTACTCATTCCGCCTGTCACGCCGCCGGCGCGGTTGGTTTTGTGAAAATAGCCACGTTTCGGATCATAAAAAATTTCGTCATGCGCGCGAGAACCGGGCGTCTCGGCTTCTAAAACGCCGAGGCCAAACTCCACCGCTTTCACGGATTGCATGCTCATCAAGGCCTGCGCAATTCGGCCGTCGAGTTTACGCTTATAATGAACGTGAGAACCCAATCCGATGGGAATGCCGCGCGCTCTAATTTCATAGGTTCCGCCCACGGTATCTTTATTCTTCATTGCTTTTTGAATTTCGGCGAGCATCATTTTCTCAACTTCGCGCGAAACACAGTTCACTTCGGATCCTTCGCGCCGTTTTAAAATTTGATCAAAGGTCACTTCTTCCTCGAATCTCGCTTTTCCGATTTGAACGACATGTCCCACCATCTCAATTTTAAATTGTCGTAAAAATAGCTCGGTGACCGCCCCTACCGCCACCCGAATCGCCGTTTCGCGCGCGCTGGCACGCTCCAAAATTTCGCGGATGCCTTCGTTATATTTCAAAGCGCCTGCCAAATCAGCGTGTCCGGGCCGTGGACGAAAAAGCTGCGGCACTTGATCAATCGTCACATCTTTATTCGCAATCAAAAGCCCGATCGGGGCACCGGTTGTTTTCCCTTTGTAGACACCGCCTGTAATTTCGATTTGGTCATTTTCGATCTTTTGACGTCCGCCGCGCCCATAGCCTTTTTGGCGCTTTGAAAGCTCATGATTAATCACATCCAAATCCATTTCAAGACCGCTTGGAAGACCTTCCAAAATGGCAGTTAAATATTTTCCGTGTGACTCCCCGCAGGTTAAAAATTGAAGCATAGAATTTCTCCTTCGTGCTTAATACATCATTCCTCTAAAATACCAAGTGATAAACTGATCGCCCCACAGAAAACACATCCATCCAGCAAGCGAAAGAAAAGGACCGTATGCAATGACCTCTGCACGCCGGACAAATTTCAGAAAAAGCCCGAGCGGCAGCGCTAAAATCGGGGCTAGAAGATAGGTTACGACTACTTTTTCCCAACCCAGAAAAGCGCCGAGCATGGCGAGAAGTTTCACGTCTCCGCCGCCCATGGCATCTTTTTTAAAAATAAATGTGCCGATGACGCCGGTGGCGTAAATCATTCCGCCACCTACCAAAGCACCGATAGTAGAAGCAAGAAGCCCGTGCCACCAAATGGTTTCGCCGTGAATCGATGGAAGGATGGGACTTAATACAAGCCCAAGGGCCAATCCTCCCAGACTGATTTCATCCGGAATAATTTGATGCTCTAAGTCGACAACGGTGGCAATTAAAAGCAGCGAAAAAAGAATCGCCGACACAAAACCTTTAACCGTCCATCCAAAATAAAACCAAATCCACAAATAAAAAATGCCGGTGATTAATTCCACCACAAAATATCTCGGCGCAATCCGCGTGCCGCAATGACGACAGCGCCCCTTCAAAAGAAACACGCTCAAAAGCGGAATATTGTCAAACCAAGCAATTGGCTTCTTGCATTTGGGGCATCGTGAAGGAGGCCATGCTACCGCTTCCTCACGCGGAAGCCTGTGAATGCATACGTTAAAAAAACTTCCAAAAACGGTTCCTAAAATGAAAACAAAAGCACTAACGAGAGTGAATTGCGTCATGAAGCGCCTTTCTCATTTTTCGAATCGGTGCAGGTTTGCCGGACCAAATCTGAAATGCCTTTGCCCCTTGGTAAAGGAGCATCGTCTCTCCGTTGATCGTCCGATGCCCCAAACGGCGGGCTAAGCGGAGCAACTGAGTTTGAGGCGGTTTATAAATTAAATCGTAAACCAATGCTTTGCGCTTCGGAAAAAAATTCCTCGAAATGAGGGGGCGATCTTTTTTGTTCAAACCCACTTTCGTGGCATTGACAATCAAATTGGCTTGAGAAAGAGCTTGCTTAAATTCCTCGCCGCGGAGACTTAAAGCCTTCCACGTTACTTTTGGGAAAAATCTTTTAAATTTCTGAACCAAACTCAAAGCGCGTGAGCGAGTACGATTCGAGACTGAAATTCCTCTAACCCCTTTTGAAGCCAAAGCAAAACTCACGGCGCGAGCAGAGCCGCCGGCTCCTAAAATCACAGCCGATTTACCTTTCGGATTAAAACGACTTTCTTTAAGTCCTGCCAAAAATCCGTAAAGATCGGTATTGTACCCTGCCCAGCGGCCATTTTCCTTAGAAACTGTATTGACCGCACCGATCACCCTCGCTTCCCGGCTTAAGCGATCCAAATAAGGGATTACGGTTTCTTTGAAAGGAACAGTGACATTAAAGCCGTCAAGCAAAAGTGATTTCAAATTCTGCATTAAAAAACGGAACTTCTTAGGGGGGCGTTCAAATGCAAAATAAATAGATTTCAAATGATAATGGCCAAACGCGCAATTTTGAATCGCTGGAGAAACCGTATGAGCCAGCGGGAAACCGAATATCCCGTACACCTTTAATTCAGGATCGCCCGCAGCGTGCATGTTAGTGAAGCGTTACTCGTGAAGCGTGAAGCGAAAAAACTTGCTTGTCCTTTTTCTCAGTCCCCGCTTCACCTTTCACGCTTCACTCTTCACGATTATATAGGAGACCCTGATTTTTTTTCAATGTGGGCGCACACTTTGTTGAGTGCAAAGAGATACGCTTTTACACTGGCTTCGATCACATCCGTGCTCGTCCCGCGGCCGCTCACTTCGTGCCCCTCGATTGCCACTTTGATACTGACTTCACCCAAAGCGTCTTTTCCGCTCGTCACCGATTGAATCGCGTAGTGGACGAGTTTTGCTTTCAAACCGGTTATTTTTTCAATCGCTCGGTAACAGGCATCCACTGGCCCGTCGCCATCTGAAGAAGCTTCACTTATTTTTCCTTGCCGTTTCAAACGAATGGTGGCTTCAGGTTTTGAATCGGTTTCACTCGTGATCTTTAAATATTCAAGCTGCCACGTTTGAGGAATGCGGCTGATTTCATCTTCCACAATCGCCTCAAGGTCTTGATCAAATACGTACTTTTTCTGATCGGAAAGCTGCTTAAATCGCTCAAATGCGCGATCCAATTGAGCCGGGGTGAGCTTGATTCCCAATTTCTGAAGCCGTTGGCGAAACGCATGGCGACCGGAATGTTTTCCCATCACCATTTCACTTCCGCTCAGACCGATCCGCTTGGGATCGATAATCTCATACGTCTGGCGCATTTTAATGATGCCGTCTTGATGAATTCCGGATTCGTGCGCAAACGCATTCCGTCCTACAATTGCTTTATTGGGCTGAACGGCAAGGCCAGTCAAATGAGAAACCAAACGCGAGGATTTGGTAATCTCTTTCAAATTAATGTCGGTATAAGCGCTCATCAAATCGCGCCGCGTATCAATGGCCATCACAATTTCTTCCATGGAAGCATTCCCTGCGCGCTCGCCAATTCCGTTGACGGTACATTCCACTTGATTGGCGCCGTTTTGAATGGCGGCCAATGAATTGGCAACCGCAAGCCCCAAATCATTATGGCAATGAACTGAAAAGTTGACCGTCTTTCCCAAAGCAGGAATTTTCTTAATCAAATAGGCGATTAAATCTCCAAATTCAACCGGCATGCTGTAACCGACCGTGTCCGGGATATTAACCGTTGTGGCGCCGGCATCGATCCCCGCCCGAACTGCCTCCACCAAAAACAAGCGCTCGGTGCGAGCGGCGTCCTCAGGGGAAAATTCGACGTCGCGAAAAAATCTTTTTCCGTACTTAATATTTTGTACGGCAAGCTTTAAAATTTCGGATTTGTTCTTCTTCAGCTTATACTCACGATGGATCTTTGAAGTGGCCAAAAAAACATGGAGCCTTTTCTTCTTAGCGAACTTGAGCGCCTCACGCGCTAAGTCGATATCTCTCGGAACCATACGCGAAAGAGCGCAGATCGTGGGCGTGGTAACCGCTTTCGAAATTTTTTGAATGGCTTCGATTTCGCCCCGAGAAGCTGCCGGAAATCCGGCTTCTATGATATCGACGTTTAAACGTTCAAGCTGCTTCGCGATCTCAAGTTTTTCATCGGGCGTAAGCGAAGCGCCCGGACACTGTTCGCCGTCGCGAAGTGTCGTATCGAAAATATAAATTTTGCGTTTTTTGTGGGATGGCATTGTTTTTTATACATTTGTCATTCCCGCGAAAGCGGGAATCCAGAAATATGGATCCCCGATAAAAGCATTCGGGGATGACTCATCTGAAAATCTTAGCGATTAACCGCTTGGGGTTTTTCCAAAGAAGCGCCGATCCACGGCATCATTTTCCGAAGCTTCTCACCGATTTTTTCGACCGGATGCTGATCGCATTCGCTGCGCATTTTATTGAAATTCGGACGCCCCTTTTTATTTTCCTCAATCCATTCCTTCGCAAATTCACCTGACTGAACCTGTTTCAGAATTTTTTGCATTTCTTTTCGGGTTTCATCCGTAATAATGCGCTTGCCGCGGCTGTAATCGCCGTACTCGGCCGTGTCCGAAACGCGCCGGTGCATTCCGCTGATGCCCGAAGCAAAAATGGCATCCGTAATCAATTTCACTTCGTGCAGACATTCGAAATAGGCCATCTCGGGCTGATAACCGGCCTTTACGAGCGTATCGAAACCGGCGCGGATTAATTCACTTAAGCCGCCGCACAAAACCACTTGTTCGCCAAACAAATCCGTTTCGGTTTCTTCTTTGAAATTGGTTTCGATGGTCCCCGCGCGTGTTCCTCCAATCGCCTTCGCATGAGCCAGCGCAAGCTGAAGCGCTTTACCGATTGGGTTTTGATAAACCGCAACGAGGCACGGAACTCCACCGCCTTCCAAAAATTGAGACCGAACCAAAGCGCCGGGTCCTTTCGGAGCCACCATATAAACGTCTACCGTTTTAGGCGGT
>JACQQO010000114.1 GCA_016206955.1 Candidatus Omnitrophota bacterium | reverse complement strand
TGGCTGAAAGAACAGGCATAAAGATTGGTACCGTTGTATATAGCCCCGATTAAATGGTAACCAAATGTTAGTGGAAATCAACCGTAGACAGAGAGGTAATTTAATCGGTTCTATATACAACGGTACCAGTATTCATACTTTTCACCCTTCACGCTTCACAAAAGGTTAAGAGGCATTTATGGAACATCAACTAAGTTTTTGGCGGAAGTATGTTTTTTCTACCGATCACAAAATCATTGGCATTCAATTTCTGTTTACCACTCTTTTCTACTTTCTCTTGGGCGGTTTCCTGGCTTTGCTCTTAAGGTGGCAGCTGGGTTATCCGGGAAAGCCCATGCCGATCTTGGGCGAGCTTTTCCCTCAGAGTATGATGGTGGGGGGAATCATGCTTCCCGAATTTTACAATGCACTTTTTACGATGCATGCTTCCGTGATGATTTTCTTCGCCATTATTCCGATTTTGGTGGGCGCCTTCGGAAATTTTGTGGTGCCGCTTCAAATTGGAGCACGGGACATGGCATTTCCGCGGCTCAATATGTTTTCTTACTGGTTTTTCTGGCCGGCGCCTCTCGTTGCCATGGTCGGATTTTTCCTCGAGGGCGGGGCCGCAGCTACTGGCTGGACGGCTTATCCGCCTTTAAGCGCGATTGAACCCATTGGGCAGACGTTTTGGATTATCGCCGTTCTTTTGGTCGGGACCTCTTCCATTATGGGTGCGATTAATTATCTCACCACGATTTTAAATCTGCGGGCGCCGGGCATGAGTTTCTTTAGAATGCCGCTGACGACGTGGGCGATTTTTATCACTTCCATCCTTTCCTTACTTGCCACACCTGTTTTGACGACAGCGATGATCATGCTTCTGTTTGACCGCACACTCGGAACCCATTTCTTTTTGGCGGAGGGCGGCGGCCAAGCACTTTTATGGCAGCACTTGTTTTGGTTTTATTCGCATCCGGCTGTTTACATTATGATTCTTCCTGGAATGGGAATTGTTTCGGATGTGATTGCCACTTTTTCAAGGAAGCCACTTTTTGGTTACAAAATGATGGTGTTTGCCATTGCGCTCATCGCTTTTCTTGGCTTCATCGTTTGGGGCCATCACATGTTTCAAAGCGGAATGAATCCAACAGTGGGAACTTCCTTTATGCTTTCGACGATGTTGATTGCGGTGCCGTCCGGGATTAAAGTTTTTAATTGGCTCGGCACTATGTGGAGAGGTTCGCTTCGTTTTACGCCGGCGATGCTGAATGCCATTGCGTTTGTCTCGATGTTTGTGATCGGCGGCTTAAGCGGCATTTTCATGGCGTCCACGGCGGTGGATATTTTTATTCACGATACTTTTTTTATCGTGGGGCACATTCACTACGTGCTGTTTGGCGGAAGCATGTTTGCGGCATTTGCCGGAATTTATTATTGGTTTCCGAAAATGTTCGGCCGCCAGCTCAATGATTGGCTCGGCAAGCTTCATTTTATCGGAACGTTTATTTTCTTTAACCTCACTTTTTTCCCGATGCATATTTTGGGGATCGGCGGCCACATGCGAAGAATTTACGACCCTACCCAGTATGTCCATCTTCAGCATCTTCAGCCCATGAATGAATTTATCACGATCAGCTCATTCTTGTTGGGACTCGCGCAGATTCCTTTTATTATTAATATCGTCAAGAGCCTTTTCTGGGGTAAAAAAGCGGAGCGAAATCCGTGGCAGGCCAATACGTTGGAATGGGCGGCGCCTTCGCCTCCGCCGCACGGGAATTTCGAAACGCCTCCGACCGTTTACCGCGAACCTTACGAGTACAGCGTTCCCAGCCGGGAGAAAGATTATTGGCCCCAGAATGAGGAATGAGAAATGAATAAAATTTGGCTCGCGCGTTACACAAAACTTCTTGCAGCTGTGACTTTTCTTTTAATTATCGCCGGCGGACTTGTGACAAGCACTCAATCGGGGCTTTCGGTTCCGGATTGGCCGCTTTCTTACGGAAAATTAATGCCGCCGATGGTGGGAGGAATCCGCTACGAGCATACGCATAGAATGATCGCAAGCTTGGTAGGCTTGATGACTTTAATTCTTGCGCTTTGGCTTGGGTTTAGAGAGCGAAGAGTTTGGATGCGTTGGCTTGGAATTACGGCGTTTGGCGCTGTTGTCGTTCAGGGAATTTTGGGAGGATTGACCGTCCTTTATCTTTTGCCTGCACCGATTTCCATTTTTCATGCCTGCTTGGCGCAGACTTTTTTTGCGTTGGTTGTGAGCGTTGCCTTTTTTACGTCAGGGGAATTCGATCAAGAAGCGGTACCATTTCCAAAAGTGCCAGGTTCGTGCCCAGGGAAACCTAACGAACCCGGCACTTTTGGAAATGGTACCGTAGCGATAGAACCTGTCCCGGCCGTACCTGGTACCGTGGATCCGGATCTAAAAGCCCCGCTCTTCATGATGCTCACTCTGCTTTATTTGCAGCTCATTTTGGGCGCTACGCTCAGGCATACCTCAAATCCAGGGATTGTGATTTCACATATTGCCGGCGGTTTTTTTGTTTTGATGAGTTCAATTGTCATTTTGCTCCGGATTCTTCATGGTTATGAAGAGGAAAAACAATTGGTTTATCCGGGTATTGCTCTTGGAATTTCAACGCTCGTTCAAGTCTCACTTGGCCTAGGCGCCTTCATCTATATATCTCTTCCGGAGACGATTCAGCCTCCGGCAGGAAAAATCTTTTTTGTCACCGCTCATCAAACTCTTGGAGCACTTCTTTTAGCCATTTGCGTTTTATTGC
>JACQQO010000110.1 GCA_016206955.1 Candidatus Omnitrophota bacterium | reverse complement strand
GACTTCGCGCACAAGCGAATGCCACCAACGGCGCTCTTTTTCTTCATTTGTTTCCGTTCCAAGTGAAGAAAGACCACCTCTTTTCTTCCAGGCAGAATTAAATCCGGCTTCCAATCGCTCGGCGTCATAAGTGCCTCCATACCGAGAAGCCGCCTCGGCATAAATTTCTCCCACGGAAGGATAAGGACGGAAAAGGGTTCCGCCGGCGTCAAAGAAAATGGCTTTAATTTTTGGCTGTTGTCTCATGTCCGGCCTTTACTTTCAACAAAGTTTCTGCAATCTCTTTGCGAGTAAAATACGTTTTCGTCGGCGGAACGCGAATGATATAAATCGCTTTTGGAAGCGGCCTGGAATCCAAATAATCAAGGCTTACCAAATCGCCCTTCCTAAGCTGGCTTAATTTTTTAAAATCTTTAAAACCTGCGCCTTGCTCTACCTCAAACTCTACTTCTTTATGCTCTCCCGTCGCCGGAATTTCGTAATCGACGACGAGTCGCCGATTGGCTTCATCTGCGCGGACCACTGTGCCATCAATTCGCATAGGAATTTCTTCCGAAAAAGAAATGCTGATGCCGGTGGATGTCAGGAAAACCAAGAAAAAAATCATTGACGCAATCCATTGTTTCCAATCCGGCTTTTTCATGACCAATTTCGCCACATAAGGACAAGTGGGAATAACTTTAAGATGATGGTCAGCTGCATATTTGAAACCGGCCGTAACGACTTGTTCCGCAAGACCTTTTCCGCGAAGTGCCGGAGGGACAAAAGTGTGATGAAAATTAAGCGTATTTCCCTCTCGTTCATACTGCAAAAGCGCCTTTCCTTCCGGCGTTCCGATATAAAATTCTTGCCGAGCCTCATCATGTTGGACTTCACTCATGATTCTACTTCCTCACGCGTAAATACTGGGGTAAGGTGATATGCTCTGAGAGCCTCACTCCCGCCTTCATTACGATCGAGCAAACAAACAACTTGAACGACTTTCGCGCCAAGGCCTTCGATAATAGAAATGGTGTTCAGAACATTCTTTCCTGTGGTGATAATGTCTTCCACGACCAAAATACGCATCCCAGGTTTTATGTCGGCCCCCTCAATTTGTTTTTGCAATCCATACTCCTTAGGCTCCTTACGCACTAGAAAAGCCGGGATAATCTTGCCCTTATTTAGATAGGCAAAAAGCGAAACCGCCGTTCCAATTGGATCTGCTCCGATAGAGGGACCACCCACAGCGTCGATTTGATTCAAATCCACAAGCTCTAAAATTGCTTCTGCAAAAAGCTTCATTCCCTCTGGATGAAGGGTTACCTTCCGGCCGTCGAAATAAATGTCGCTCAGTTTTCCGCTCGACAGCCTGATTGGTTGGGGAAGTCTTATGAATGCCTCTTTGCGGACCAGAATAAGCAGTTTTGCTTTTAACTCTTCTAATTTTGGCATTGGAAATCGATACCTTTTTGGGATTATCCCACCACCTGCTTTACTCGGCGCTTCTTTCCTTCGTCACGAAGCGGCGAGATTTCTTTCAGAAATAGAAAAGCGTTCGATTTCAAATGAAACGCTTTTCTAAAGCAGGTGGTGGGATTATAATCGAGCCTACCATGGACGTCAATGTAAGCCAATTTCAGAAAAAACTCACCCAATGGTTCTCCAAACACCAGCGCCCTCTTCCTTGGCGAGTCCACGGAAGCCCTTACCGCATTTTCATTGTGGAAGTGATGCTCCAGCAAACCCAAATTAAAACGGTTCTTCCCTATTACGAAAGGTGGCTCAAGACTTTCCCCACGATACAAGCTCTTGCTGAAGCGCCGCTCGATCAAGTACTGAAGGTTTGGGAAGGGCTCGGCTATTACACGCGCGCTCGGAATTTACATAAAGCGGCGCAAATGATTGTCGAGAAATTTGGAGGCGAAATTCCAAACGACCTCGAAACCCTTCAAAGTCTGCCGGGGATCGGACGTTACACGGCTGGCGCCATCGCAAGCATCGCGTTTCAAAAACCGGTACCGCTTGTAGATGGAAACGTCGCGCGTGTATTCTCACGCATCTTTTACTTCAGAAAGGATGTTGCAAAACCCGAAACTCAAAACATGCTGTATGCTTTAGCCGAAAAATTGGTCCCCAAAGAAAAACCCGGAATTTTCAATCAAGCAGTGATGGAGCTCGGCTCACTCATTTGTATTCCAGAAACCCCGAAATGTTCGATCTGTCCGGTTAAGTCCCTATGCCTCGCCTTTCGAAAGGGCGACCCATCTAAACTGCCGGTGAAATCAAACGGCGTTCGGG
>JACQQO010000001.1 GCA_016206955.1 Candidatus Omnitrophota bacterium | reverse complement strand
TTCAATCGATCCGGCGTTCGTTATGTGGTTGTAGGCCTATCTGGAATTAATTATTACGCCAAGAATCCCCGCGAAACATTTGGCACTTTAGATTACGACCTTTTTTTGGAGCCCTCGCTCCCTAATATCCAAAAAGCGATCCAAACTCTTAAGACTTTAGGATTCGAGTTGGGAACGACGGAAGGGCCATTTAAACTTGAAGTGCTTAAGCCATTGGTTCGCGACCGGAAAACGCTTGTAGCGACCACTCCGGATGGTTTAATGATCGAGCTCCTTTTGCAAATTTCGGGTTATCCTTTTTCCGAACTGGCCCGAGATGCCGCCACTTTTACGGTGGGCAGAGTTCCTATTCGAGTTGGCAGATTGAGTAAGCTTTTAAAATCCAAACAACTCGCGGATCGCCCCAAAGACCGCCAATTTTTGAAGCGTTACAAGTCACTTTTGGATGAATAATTTTTCCAATGAAAACTCTAAAATTAGCCTTTGCTTTCGGGCTGTTTTCTGTAGAATAATCCGTGTTTTAGCCCGCACCTTTATGAGAAAGAAAACGTGCCTTCTTTTGGTTAGCGCAATCCTATTCAATTCCTCATTTCTTGCCGCTTCTCCTTTTTCAATTCCAAATCCAATTCCGGGCGAAAGCCAATCCATTTCAATTGCCGGAAGTACGGTCAAGATAAAAGGTTTAACCCATCAAGCAAACAAGTGTTTTCTAAACGGCAGGGAAGTGCTGATTCAGCCTGACGGCGCATTTTATGAAGAAACCATCATCCCGCTTGGAGAAACAGAGCTTACGATTTTGGTGGTAGATCCCGAAGGCCGCACGGCCCGCTACAGCAAAAAAATAAAAGCTAAGGAAAATGATTTCTTTCTGGTTGGCCTGATCGATGGAACGCTCAATTTCATAGAGGTAGACGAACGCTTTTCGTGGGAGCGGGATTCTAAGAGTTACCCAGACGACGGGTTTCATCCCGACGGGAAAATCTCTTATTATGCCGGAGCGAAACTTTTTGGGAAATACCTGTTCAAATCATCACTCGATACCGAAAAAACCACTCAGGACAAATTGTTTACTTACATTGATCCGGACAAGTATTACCCCATTTATGGAGACAATTCGACCGTCGTTTATGACGTGAATAGCCAAGGCCCTTTCTATGCGCTTTTTGAATGGGATAAGTCGGTTGCGACTTTCGGCAATTATCAGACTCAAATCGGTAATGAAGATTCCAAGCTTTTGAATTACAACAGGACTTTGTACGGAGGAAAAGTCCACATCGAAACGCCAAAACGTACGGTTTATGGCGATTCGGTCACGCAGTTTAAAGGATTCTGGGCCGAGGCCAATCAACAGGCCGGGCATAGCGAACTTCTCGCGACGGGAGGGTCGCTTTATTATTTCCGGCATCGGAATATTGCGGAGGGAAGCGAACAAATACGGCTTGAAGTGAGGGATAAAAATTCCGGGATGACCATTTATACGATTCCTCAAGCGTCGGGAGTAGATTATGAAATGAAATATGATGAAGGAAGGATTTTGTTTAAGAAACCCATTTTATCCATAGCGCCGTCAGATACCATTATCAGTGCGAGTGTTTTAGAAGGAAATCCGGTGTATGTCCTTGCCAATTACGAATACAAAAATCAAGATGCGTTTCTTGTGACTCTCGACGATCTCGACAATCAATCAGCAGGGTTTCAATTCTCTCAGCATTTAGGAAATCACGTGAGAGCAGGCGTTACGCATGTACAGGAACAAAAAGACGGAAAGTACTACAAGCTTACGGGAGGCGATACCACCCTTAAGTTGGGGAACTTCACGCAAGTCAATGCCGAAGTTGCAAACTCCAGGGCCGACAGCACAAAATCCTATATTTCATATGGAGGCGGTTATGAATATTCAGAACTTTCGGCAGACAATCTCGTGGACGGTACGGCGGTCAGGGTGCAAGGAAACAGCTCGCTTGGGGAATATTTCGGGAAAGAAAAAGGTTTTCTGGATCTTTCGGGATATTGGCAGAAAATCAGCCGCGATTTTTCCAGCGCCGATTCTTTGTTTGAAGCGGGCGCAAGAAAGTATGGACTCGACCTTTCTCACAATCTGACCCAGAACGACCGGCTCCGTTTTCTCTATAGCAGGGAAGATCTTGCGAAGGGGTTTGACAATGATGGGGTTGAAAATCAAATTCAGGCGAAACGTCTCCAAGATTTTACAGGTCAATGGAATCATCGCTGGAACCAATTTACATTTACGAGCGAATATCTTTTCAAAGATGAAAAAGAATCTCTAAGTCCAATCCGGGATGCCGGGAAAGGCCATGTGAAAGGGCATCTTGTGGGCGAAAGAGTCCAATATGATTTATCAAAACGAACTTCGGTTTACCTGGGACAGCAAGTGGGAATAAACGATCTTAACGATTCCTTTACGATAGCAGGCATTTCCAAGAAAATTACCGACAAACTTTCCGTAAGCGCTCAGGCGGGAGCGGGTCCCATGGGCAATTCTGTGATGGCCGGAGTGGAAAAAACGGTTGATCAGAATACTTCTGCTTACTCTCATTATACAATCACTAATTCTCATACGGACGGCAGAACTTCTATTACTTCGTTTGGTTCAAACTCCAAAGTTTCCGAAAATGCGAAGCTGAGAAGAGAAAGACAAGTCATCACAAGTGATTCCCGCAGTACTTATCGAGCGGATTTGGTCGGATATGAACAGCAGATCACCCCGGAGCTCTATTTAGATGCTAGCTCTCAAAGAAGGGATGAGAAACAGAGTCCTAATACGGTTTCGGGCGCGGGAGCTCGGGATGCGCATACCGCCAGCATCTTCTTTGTGGTTCCTGATCGTGTAAAATTTCAATCAAAAAATGAACATCGATTGAATTCTGATGACATGTGGCAGGTTCTTTTTGACAATCAAGGTGAAGTCAAAGTGACGAAGGATTTTTTCCTTTTCGGAGAACATGAATACTCCAGAACCCGGAAATCCATTTCCGGGATCGACAAAAAACAGGTGGGAATTGCATTTCGGCCGGTGAACTATGATTGGTTTAATGCTTTATTTAAGTACATCCGCTTGGGCGATGACCGGCCGGAAGATCTTGGCTCCGCCGACGGAGGGTTTCTGGTCACGCAGTCCAAGAGCGACGTGCTTGCGGAGGAACACGCAATAGATCTCCCGCTCCATTTTCAGATAGTTCAAAAGCTCGCGTTCAAGAAAGAAGATTTTATCGCTCAAGATCCAACTAATCTCATAAGAACGACGGAGAATCTGGAAGCGTTTTTGTGGATTCACCGCCTCAATTACCACCTCACAAATCGGATTGATATTGCGGCAGAATACAGAAGACTAAGGCAAAGAGGATCTGCCGTTCAATCGAAAGAGCATGGTTTATTATTTGAAATCATGTTTCAGATCGTAAAGCATATTGGAATCGGGGTAGGTTTTAATGGAACTTCCTTTACGGACGACCTTCTCGCAACGAAAGACCATAAAAGTGCGCGAGGATTTTTCTTTAGATTCCAAGGGAAATATTAGCAGGGAATCATGCGGCAGACAAAGTGTTGGGTCCTCGCAATGACTATAATCACAAGCCTCATTTTCTTTCCCTCCGGCGCTTACGCTAAACTTGAGAACGGTATGGATGCGGATGTGGTGATTGGACAACCGGATTTTACGTCGAATACGGCGGCAACCACACAACGTCAACTGAGCACAACCCGCGGTATTTTCTCAGACGGAAAACGGCTTTTTGTGGTAAATGATGGGGTTGATCGGATCCTGATATGGAATGCGATTCCCACCGTGAATTTTGCGCCGGCGGACGTGGTCGTGGGCCAGCCAAATTTTACGTCATCTGCCGCCGGTGCGCTGAGCGCAAGCACTTTTGATAATGTCTTTCAGGCAGTCACAGACGGCCAAAGGATGATTGTCGCAGACAAGGACAACCACCGCATCCTTATTTGGAATTCAGTTCCGACAACCAATGGGAGTTCCGCGAATGTGGTTGTAGGCGCAGCGAATTTTGACACAGCGACGAGCGGGACCACTCAAAGGGACCTAAATAGAGTCTTTTCTGTTTGCACGGACGGGCAAAGACTTTTCGCGGCCGAGGAGAGCAACCACCGCGTCCTCATTTGGAATTCGATCCCGACTTCCAATTACGCTCTGGCGGATGTCGTGGTCGGCCAGTCCAGTTTTACCTCGGCCCTGACTGGCGTCTCTCAAAGGAACTTTAATACCCCCTTGGGCGTGGCCAGCGACGGGAAGAGGCTTTTCGTTTCTGACCATAGCAACCACCGCATTCTCATCTGGAATTCGATTCCTACCACAAATTTTGCGCCGGCGGATGTGGTCTTGGGCCAGCCAAATTTTACATCCAATCGGTCCGGGACGGACCAGCGCCGGCTTAATAATCCCCGCCACCTTTTTTCGGACGGAAGGCGGCTTTTTGTGGCGGATCGCGGAAACCGGCGGGTGCTCGTTTGGAATGAAATCCCGACCGAAAATTTTACGCCGGCGGACGTGGTGGTCGGTCAGCCCAATTTTGGTACCAATACGGCCGGTGTTACGCGGAGCAAGATGGGTCGGCCTACGGGGGTTTTTGCCGATGGGAAGAGACTTTTTATAGCCGATACGGATAACAACCGTGTTCTCATCTTCAACATCTCCGGCGAATCCGGAATTAAACTCGGCCCTCAGTTCAACCAGGGCAAAGCCATGCTAGGAAAGGTGTTTTTGGATTTGAACGGGAATGGAGTGCAGGACACAGACATGGAACGCGGTATCGAAGGCGTCAAAGTCGCCTCCGACACCGGCATTTATGCGATCACCGACCAAGACGGCAAATATCACTTCCCATTCATTGAAACAGGCCAAAGGATTCTTAAGATTGATCCCTCCACGCTTCCTGAAGGAAGCAAGATTACATCTGAATCTCCCAGAAAGGTCATTGTCACCAAAGGCGTCCTCACCAAGGTTTCCTTTGGGGTGAAGTTGCCGGAGATTGCACCACCTGGTCATTCTGAGGAGACAAAGCCGGCGAAAGATGACAAGCCCTTACTTAAAGTTTCAGCTTCTCAAGATTCTCTTCTTTTGAAACCCAGTCTCCAGATGAATGCAAAGCTTGAAAAGGATGAAGTCCTATTTACCATCGATTGTAACTACTTCCTCCTGATTGACCAAAGTGAGATCGCCCTTTATGACGGGAACATGAAGAAGTTTAAAACCATTCCTCTTCCCAAACCTCTTCCGTACCACTATTCCATCAAACTGACTGAACTTCCCGAAACTCCCATTTTTTATTACCAATTATCAGTATTTGATAAGGAAGGAAATGAAGACCGGACCGGGATGGGCAGTGTCAACAGGCTCATGCCTTGATCTTCACCGAGTCTGGAAAATATCTCCAATCGAATTCAACCGCGAAAAATTAGCTTTTGCTTTTCGCGTGTTTCTGCTAGAATCATTCAAGTTGTAACCTGCGTTTTATGTAAGTATTTCCCCTAAGGAGACTTAAAGCGGCCGGTTTGACGAAAAGGAGAACCTATTTTTTTGTATGTTCACAGATAAAAATAACCCGAAAGCCACCACGTTTGCGGAGCTTTACGCGCAGACGCTTAAAAGTATTAAAGAAGGAGAAATTGTAAAAGGAAAAGTCATTTCGATCCATGGCCGCGAAGCGGTGGTCGATATTGGATACAAATCCGAAGGCATTCTGCAGTTAGACGAATTCAACGATCCATCTGCCATCAAAGTGGGCAATGAAATTGAAGTTTTATTTGAATCGATTGACGAAGAAAGCGGAATGGCCGTTCTTTCCAAACGGAAAGCCGAGCGTCAGAAGTGTTGGGATGATTTGGTCACCAACGCCAATGAGGGCAGTGTGGTCGAAGGCCGCATTTTTAAGAAAGTTCGCGGCGGTTTTATGGTGGACATCGGAATGGAAGCGTTTTTGCCTGCCTCTTTGGTGGATGTCAAACCGGTCAAGAATTTAGATCAATACATGGGCCAAGCCTTTCAATTTGTCATTGTCAAAATCAATCACAAGCGCAAAAACATCGTGGTTTCCCGCAAAGATTATCTCGAACGTGAAAAAGAGGCCACAAGAAGCCGCATGGTGAAACAGCTCACCATCGGCCAAGTCGTCAAAGGAAGAGTTAAAAATATCACCGATTTCGGCGCCTTTATTGATTTAGGTGGAATTGACGGGCTCCTCCACATTACCGACTTAAGTTGGGGGAGAGTATCTCACCCTTCCGAAATTTTGAATTTGGGCGATGAAATTGAAGTCATGATTATTGCCATCGATAAAGAAAACGAAAAAGTTTCTCTCGGCCTTAAGCAAATTACGAAGAGTCCGTGGGAACATGTAGACCAAAAATATATTCCCGGTTCTAAAGTGATCGGCCGCGTGACCAATGTGGTTGCTTACGGAGCTTTTGTTGAACTTGAACCCGGCATTGAAGGCTTGATTCACATCAGCGAACTTTCTTGGACCAAGCGCGTTAACCATCCCTCCGAAGTTCTTTCAGCCGGTTCTGAGGTAGAGGCGGTGGTTTTGAATGTAGATAGGGAATCGAGAAAAATTTCACTCGGTCTCAAACAAATGAGCGCAAGCCCATGGGATACTTTGAGCGAGCGCCGTCAAGTAGGCGAAGTGATCGAAGGAAAAGTTCGCAATGTTACGGACTACGGCATTTTTGTGGAGCTTGAGCCGGGGATTGACGGGTTAATTCATGTATCGGATATTTCCTGGCTTAAAAAAGTGAATCACCCCAGTGAAATCGTGAAGAAAGGGGAATCGGTCAAGGCTAAAATTTTGTCTCTCGATCCTCAAAGCAGAAAAGTTTCACTCGGTATCAAGCAGTTGACTGAAGATCCGTGGCCGCGCTTGACGCAATCCCTGACAACGGGTTCTTTGGTGAGAGGCCGCGTGACCAAGATTGTGAATTTTGGCGTTTTTGTTGAGCTGGATAATGGGCTTGAAGGTTTGGTTCATGCTTCTGAAATTCCACACAATCAAGCCGAGATGCTAGAATCATCGTTTCGGATTGGTGAAACGCTGCACGTTTTAGTGCTTCATGTCGATAACGAAAACCGTAAGATCGCCCTTTCGCTGAAAGGCGCGCGCGAAAACTATTAATTGTAGTGCAGCAAACTTCAATCGTTCAGAGCTATGAATGACCCACTGATGAAAGAGAAGGTGGGTCTTTTGTTTAAGGGAAAATATGACTGAGAAAAGACGAGTGGTTGTAACGGGAATCGGCGTGATTGCTTCCAATGGGATCGGCAAGAATGCCTTTTGGGATGCCATCAAGAATGGCAAAACCGGAGTTTCCACAATCACTTCATTTGATCCTACCCCTTTTGCGACGCATTTCGCAGGCGAAATCAAAGATTTCAATCCCGAAATCTATGTGCTTAAGAAAAATTTGAGGCGCATGGACCGAACCAGTCAATTGGCCGTTGCTGCCGCGAAGATGGCAGTTGAAGACGCAAACTTAGATCCGCGTTCCAACGGCAGGGAACGAACGGGCGTGATGATCGGAACGGCGATGGCGGGTCACGGCTACATCATGAAACATTACGAAGAGTTCTTAAAAACAGGTCCTTCGCGCGTTAGTCCTTTTATTGCCTTGGCTTCATTTCCCGATGCCTGCGCAAGCCAAGTGTCGATCGAATTGGGCGTAACTGGCCCCAGTTTTTCGATCGCCACCGCATGTTCCTCAGCTTCCGATGCCATCGGTTATGCGTGGGAAGCGATTCGAAGCAATACGGTTGATTTCATCATCATGGGTGGGACCGAAGCCGGAATTTATCCCGGTGTGTTGGCCGCATTTTGCGCGGCGCGTGCGCTTTCAACGCGAAATGCAGAGCCTGAGAAAGCCTGTCGGCCGTTCAATTTAGATCGTGATGGTTTTGTTCTCGGAGAAGGTGCGGGAATGCTCGTGCTTGAAGAATACGAGCACGCCAAGAAAAGAGGAGCTCATGTCTACGCTGAAATTTTGGGTCACGGCATGACCTGCGATGCTTATCACATGACCAGTCCTGATCCGGAAGGCAGGGAAGCCATTCGAGCCATGGAAATTGCGATGCGAAACGCCCAAGTCACCCCCGATGAAATCGATTATATCAATGCCCACGGCACTTCAACTCCTCTGAATGACAAAACTGAGACCATGATTATCAAAAAGGTATTCGGCGAGCGTGCTTATCAAATTCCAATCAGTGCCACAAAATCGATGATTGGACATCTCATCGGAGCTGCTGGAAGTGTTGAGCTGATCGCGACGCTTCTTGCGATGGAACATGAGATCATCCCGCCTACCATTAATTACGATATGCCGGATCCCGAGTGCGATTTGGATTACGTTCCGAATCAAGCGCGGCCTTGGAAAATTAAAACCGCGATGAAAAATTCGTTTGGTTTTGGCGGGTAAAATTCAATTTTAATTGTCAGAAAGGTCTGAGCGGTCTTCTTTTCGAGCTGCTAAATCAGTTGCCTCTTGAGCAGTACCGCCCCGGCAGATCCCCCGTTTCGAATTCTGGATAAATTCGAGCATGTGTTTTACTTCACTTGTCGCGCACATTTTTTCAATTTCTGTAACCGCGGTTGTAAAATTGTAACCTGAGCGGTAAAGCAGCTTGTAGGCT
>JACQQO010000106.1 GCA_016206955.1 Candidatus Omnitrophota bacterium | reverse complement strand
CTCAAAGACCGCGGCGTAAAGCCAATTACAGAAACGGAGATCGTCCATTTTCTCCTCAAGGAACGCCGAGCGGAAAAACTTTTGGTTCCCGCAGACTTTCCGATTGAATATGCCGATCAACTTCGCGCGAAAGGCTATTCCATTCGTTTTAAACGCGACCCATTCTTCGAAAAACGAATGGTCAAAACCCAATCGGAAATCAAAGCCATTTCCGAGACTCAGCGCGCGACCGAGCGTGCGGTTAAGGAAGCTATCCAAATCTTAAAGAAATCCAAAATCAAAGGCCGCTTTTTGATTTATCAAGGAAAAAAATTGACCTCTGAATTCGTCAAACAAATTATCAATGTAAGCTTAATGGAATCGGATTGCATCGCGGCCCATACGATTGTCTCGTGCGGCAAACAATGCGTAGACCCCCACAATCAAGGCTCCGGCCCTCTTTTGGCGCATCAATCGATCATCATGGACGTGTTTCCTCATTCGAGCCAGTCGCGATATTTTGCCGATATGACGCGGACGGTTGTGCGCGGTAAAGCATCCGAGAAATTAAAAAAAATGTACCGTGCTGTAAGAGAGGGACAGGAAATTGCGTTTGATCGAATCCGCGATGGCGCAGACGGTGCGAAAATTCATGAAGCGATCGCGCGGCATTTTGAGCGGCTTGGATTCAAAACCGGTGAAATCGGAGGAAGGATGCAGGGATTTTTTCACGGCACCGGCCACGGCGTGGGGCTTGACATTCACGAGCCGCCCCGAATTTCGCGCGGGCGCGACATTTTGCGCGCGGGCGTTGTCATCACGGTTGAGCCGGGACTTTATTATTTAGATACCGGCGGCGTTCGGATTGAAGATATGGTGCTCGTGACGAAAACGGGTTGCAAAAATCTGACAAAGTTCCCGAAGATCTTAGAAATCTGAATTACCTTCCCGTCACTCCCATATCCCCCAAGGCGCAATGCTTGAGCGATTCTCCGCCGGGGCCGGAGGGAAGCCAAAACAATCCAAGTTCCACAACTCCTTGAACCATTCGAACTACAGTTAAACTGAATCCCTTTCCGATTCCTTTTAAAATACTTCCGCCTGATTTTCCAGCCTGAATCGGCTGCGCGAAAAGGTTCGTCCACCCGAGTCCTAAATTCACAAGCCCCCGGCCGATTTTGCCCGGTGCGCTTTCGCCAAAACTCATCGATTCCGCCTCCTCACAGACTGCGCATTGAAGAGAATCGATATCGATTTCTTTCTCAGCAGGCGCGGCGTGAATGCTTGATGTCGAAAAGAAAGCCAAAAGCGATGCTAAAAAGAAGATCCGAATTGTTTTCATAACCTTCCTCCTTTGGCGTTATTATCGAGAAAAAACATGCTATTGTCTACTAGATCGTCAACTCCTTCCCCCACAAGGGGGAGGAAAATGCAAACCTCCAGATTTTGTAAGCTGATGACGATATACCAATTAATGCAAACAAGCTTGCGGACCATTCCGGAAACAGAGGGGTTTAGAAAACAGGAACGCCGAAGATACCCCCGCGTCCACTATGTGTGGCCGATCCGCTTTCGTGAATTAAACGGAAGACCCACTCCTTTGCTTCATGCCGCTCAATCCAAAAACCTAAGCCAAAGCGGAATGAAAATCACGTCCATCGTTCCGCTCCAGCGAAACGCGATTACTCTTCTGGAACTCAACTTGAAATCGCTCGCCGTGATTGTTCCTGCCGACGATATCCTCATGATAGATGAGAGACATATTTTAGTTGAAGTGGTTTGGCGGCGTCTTAACTTGGAATCAAGGCTTTTTGAAACCGGACTCAGATTCCTTGAAAGAAAAAGGCGCTGCGATTACGAAGCGCTCATCTCGCGCGCAAAATATTTTTCCTCCCCCCTTGTGGGGGAAGGAGTGATTCATCACACAAATTCCGGCACGACTTTCCGCGGCAAAAGCTTGTGAACAAATCCCCTGACGAGAAGTTCTCGGATTGCCTCCTCGCCCTTTTCGCCCAAATCGCGCGTATAATCATTCACATACATCCCGACAAATCGGTCGGCTGCCTCGCGCGTCAAATCGCGGCCATAAAGCATCGCATAATCCAAAGCTTCATTGCGATGTTCGAGCGAATAGGCAATGCTATTTTTAAATACTTGGGCGAAGGTTTTCATTTTTTCTTCGCCTAAATCTTTTCGAATCACGTCAATTCCCAAAGGAAGCGGAAGTTTGGTTTTCTCCCACCACCATTCGCCTAAATCGACGACTTTGACGAGGCCTTTTTCTGGATACGTCAGCTGGCCTTCATGAATAATGAGCCCGGCGTCGGCTCGCCCTGCTTTAACGTAATCTAAAATCTTATTGAAGGGAACGATCACGTAAGAAAAATCTTTTTCGAAAAGTCTTAAAACCAAAGCGGCGGTCGTGAGCATTCCAGGAATCGCGATTTTCTTTCCGCGCAAGAAATGCTTCACCCCTTCCCCCTTGATGGGGGAAGGCTGGGATGGGGGTGATTTTCTTGCCACCACAATCGGCCCATACTTTTCACCAATGCTCGCGCCGGAACGCATAATCCGATATTGATCTGCAAGGAACGCATACGCGTGAACGGAAACGGCGGTGACTTCAAGCTCTCCGCGAAGCGCCCTTTGATTGAGCGATTCGATATCTTCAACGACATGGGTAACTTTGAAACCGGCCAAATCAATTTTATTTTTGGCGATCGCATAAAACATGAACGCATCGTCAGGGTCGGGGCTGTGCCCAAATCGAATGGTCGTCATGATGGGGATTTCTTACCACAAGGCGGAACAAAAAACAATCACAGCTTATGCGGCAGCGGCTAATTTCAAATGGGTCAGCCGCGTTAATCCTGCTTCATTTAATAAACGGGCAAGACCATTCAAAACCGCGTAGCCATTTGGTGCGGCCTGCCGCCAGCGGTTCATATCAATAGAACTATCCAATAGAGAAAGCACGGCTTTGAGCAGCGGCTCACCGGCATTTTTTTCGACGGCAATGATCGGCGTAAAACGATTTGTCGCGGCGCCAGAGGCAAGACGTTCACTCACGATTGCCGCTACATTCGATGCAAACTCACGAGGCGCGATCCGAAGTTCGCTTCGCACACCCTCAATGACACGATTGATGAGCGCTCTTTCGGATAGATTGGCACTGTCAAATCTCTCGGCGCCGATCAGCTGGGCGTTATGCAAAAATGGGTTTTCTTTTCCAAAAAGCCTAAGGAGATCTCGTTCTGCCCGCAGTTCACTCCGATTTCCAGTCGCTACAATAATATATTGCAAAGAATGCTCGTCTCTGGTTCTAGCTGCCATTTCGATAAACGCTCTTCGCAATTCCGGCCGCTTCAATTCTTCAAGCGAAATAATCAACCGTTTCTGTCGCGTCGTTTGATTTGCGAGAACCCTAAGCTCACTACGAGACGAATCCTCCTCTGCAGCATTGGTATCTTCCTCATCGGCGTCTGGCAACAGGGAATCATCACCATTGTCTTTCGCGTGTTTTGCCGTACTTCGCCGTAGGAATTTTTTTAATCCTTCAAGCGTAAGCCGCGCGTGGTGAATGGACGGTATGGCGGAATGGGGTGGTGGAAAGCTCAATGCTCTACTAACCAAACTATAGATCACTGAAATTGAAGGGGAAGTTTCATTTGCTTCTCGAATTGCGTCTCCCAACAAAACTAAAATTTGGTCCCGATCGCGCCCCTCAAGCGTTGAATTTTCAACTGCTTCTTTAGCTTTTTTAAGCCTGGCTCTCAAAACTTCGGGGGAAATTTTAACCCGTGCCGGTTTTGGCTCCGTGGCTTTTTTAGAAGCGCCGCGCGAAGCCAGCAGCTTTTCGGCCCGTTCCATAATTTCAGGTTTAATCTTCTGGCGCCTTGATTCCATCGCTGAAATATTTCCCGGTAAAATTGGATCTGGTCTTAACGCAATACCATATTCTCTCGGCGATAAATTAAGCTTTATGCGAATCGCTCTGAATTTTTGAGCTCTTCGGCTATTCTCCAAGCGCCTTTGCCTTACAGGCTCTCCACTTTCCCGCACCTCGGCCCTCGCGACGCCAATGTCATCCCCGCTTACGCGGGGATCCAGAATCTGGATTCCCGCCTTCGCGGGAATGACACGAAGTGAAACTTCACGCACCTCGGCGCGGCGTTCATAATCCCTTTGAATTTTTTCCATCTTTCCATTATAGAGCGTTAATAAATTGCTATAACGTTGCGCCGTTAAAGCTTCACTTCTCAAAGCAATGACCAAGTGCGTGAACGTGTCTTGATCAATTGTTTCAGATCGCAACGTTTCCTTCACTTTCTCTAAAAAAGGAACGGTCAATTTTTGCCAAGCCTCAATTTCCAACTTTAGCGCCTTATAGTTTTTGAAAATTTCTTTATTTTCATCTAATTTTTGGAGTTGATCTGGAGTCGTGGGCTTTCGGCCTGGACTAGGTAAACTGAGAACAAATCCTTGAGCTGTGCTGAAACGCAATGCTTGAAGCGTGCTTAAATTCGCCTCCATTAGGGCAAGAATTTCTGAGTATAATTCCAGAAATCGTTGCAACTCCAAATCTAAGACAGCTTTGAAATCATCCGTGGTACCTTCCCAAGGACGAATCGGTAACAACCAACTTCTTTTTTTCATGAACACGTCGCTATCCTTAAGCGTTCCTCTTCCTTGAGTATCAATCAAAATATCCCATTCTTCGTTGGCTAAACCCAATTCATTTCCACCGATTTGAATCATTAATTCTCCATTTTTAGTTTCGATAGTCTTTTTCTGATCTTCCCTCCACCAATATTGAAAACGATTTGAATCAATGGACTGAACGGTAATTTTGATAAATGGAAGCTGCGGATTGTGAAAAGTAATTTTTTTCTCTTCGCGGGCATCAAATTCGACTTCGACAAAACCTGTGCCAGAGCGCACCTCGGCCCTCGCGACGCCAATGTCATCCCCGCTTACGCGGGGATCCAGAATCTG
>JACQQO010000107.1 GCA_016206955.1 Candidatus Omnitrophota bacterium | reverse complement strand
GGATCATTCTATCTCTACCCGTCATCTTCACTCAACTTTGGCAATTCGCTTCTCCGGGCCTTTATCCCAATGAAAAGCGAATCGTCACAATTCTCATCGGTTCTTCCACGATTTTATTTCTGATCGGAGTTTTGTTTGCTTATTTTGTGGCCGTCCCGCTTGGTTTGAGATTTTTTCTCAATTTCAAATCCTCAGCGCTGACGCCTTTGATTTCACTTGACTCTTATTTTTCTTTCTTGATCTCATTTTTGATTGCCTTTGGGATCATGTTTGATCTGCCCGTCCTTTTAATTGGCTTGATTTGGTTGGGAGTTGTGAAGACTGAATTTTTGGCTCGTCAGCGTAAACTGATCATTATTTTCCTCTTCATTTTAGCTGCGATTCTTACCCCCACTGCCGATGTGGTGACCCAATGCCTTCTTGCGATTCCGCTATGGCTCCTTTTTGAGCTCTCACTTTGGGTCGGCTATGGTTTGGAGGCGAGAACGGGAAAATGATGAGATCTCAGTCGCTGACGGGAAATGAAGACCGTGTTCGAACTGAAAAAAAAGCGCGCGCCATTGTGTTTTCGATCTGGACCGCGTTTTCTCTTACGCTTTTTAAACTTTCGGTGGGTCTTCTGACCCATTCACTTGGATTGATCGCATCTGCCATCGATTCCTTAATGGATGTGCTGGTATCATCCGTCAATTTGATTGCAGTGAAAGAAGCGGATAAACCGGCTGACCGCGAACATTTATATGGCCATGGGAAAATAGAAAGTTTGGCCGGCCTTTTCCAAAGCGTCCTTATTTCCGCAAGCGGGCTTTATTTGATTGCTGAATCCGTCAGGCGTCTGTTCCGTGGAGTAACGATCTCTCATGTGCCGACCGCGATTGCCGTCATGATTATTTCCATGGGCCTTACGTTTTTATTGGTTTTAAAGCTGAAGCAAGTGCTGAAAGAAACGGATTCGATCATCGTGGGGACTGAAACGCTTCACTTTACGGTTGATTTTTTAACCAACGGCGGCGTGATTTTAGCTCTCATTTTGGTCCGCGTGACGGGATCGAGCCTTTGGGATTTAGGAATTGCTTTTGTTATCGCCTGCTACATTTTAAGCCAATCCATCGTGATTCTTAAAAAATCGATGGATGAACTTCTTGATCGTGCACTTCCCGTCGATGAGCAAATGGAAATTGAAAAGCTCATTCTAACGTATGATTCCCGAATCGTCGGCTTTCACAATTTGAGGACCAGAAAAATCGGGCGGCAGCGGTTTATCGATTTTCACTTTGAAATCAGAGGGGAAGAAAATTTCGCCCGGGCCCACGATTTGGCCGAATCTCTCATCAAACGGATTCGCGAACGTTTTCCGGACGCGGATGTGACCGTCCATTTTGATCCCGAAGGCGGGGAATAAAAATGGGTGTCATTCCCCCGTACGGGGGAATCCAGTCGGCTGGATCCCCGCGTGCGCGGGGATGACATTCATTTTTCGGTTTCGATTGAAATCGCGCTGGCTTTCGTACTGCGGATGATGTCTAGGACCGAGACGAAACGTTCGAGTGAGATCGTCCGATCGGCGCGGACTAAAATTTTTTTCTCTTTGCGGCTTGAAAGTTCACGGCTAAGCACTTTTTTTAGTTGAGATGCCTGAACCGCTTGTTTTCCCACGTAGAGAAAGCCCCGCCGGTCGATCGTTACAATTAAAGGCCCGGCCGTTTTTTTGTTCGTCGTGTAAGTTGTTTTTGGCAACTCAATCGGAAATGCCCCCTTTTGCGCGCTGTCGAACGTTGCAAATAGCCCAAAGGAAATAAAGAAAAAGACAAACAGATTGATTACGATATCGGCGAAAGCGATGGTTTCTAAGGCAACGTGGGGTTTTGTTTTGATTCTGAAAATCATCCCACCACCTGCTTTTCTGCCATAGGCAGATTTTTATTACGTACGTTTGTGATCAATAAAAATTGGCCCTTCGTCCCACCACCTATTCGTGCGCCGAAGGCGCATTGGCCTCTTAGGCCAAGAATAGGTGGTGGGATCGGGCCAAAAGCAGGTGGTGGGGTCATGAATTCGCAGTAGCAGGATGTCCTTCTTGTATGCTTGAAAAGTTAGATTCAAACGTTTCATCGAGCAATACGCGCTTCATTTCGCGTAGAAGTTCGGTGGTTTCTTGAGATAATATGAATGCAGTACGTTCGGCGCGTGCGATAAAATGATGATACAGAAAATGGTAGGGAATTGCGGCAATGAGGCCCGCGGCTGTGGTAATCATGGCTTGATAAATTCCTGCGGCAAGACCGCTGATGCTCACTTGAGCGCCCATTTGTTCCCAATATCTAAAACTGACGATCAAACCTAGAATGGTCCCCAAAAATCCAAGCATCGGTAACGTGGCAGTCAGCGCGCCCAAAGGTTTAAGCGCCGATTCAAGCTTAGCGATGGTTTTGGCGCCCTCAATCGAAACCGCTTCTTCGATATCTTTCAAATCGTGTTTTCCTTCGGTTAAAAGTTTAAACCCCACGTGCCAAGATTTGAGGAAGGGATGATCGAATTGTCTCGTAAGCTCGAAGGCGCGCATCCAATCGCGTTTTTTAATCGCATGAATGATTTCAATGGTGGGCTTTGAATTTTTATCGGATATTTCGAGAAAGCGAAGCCATTGGATGATGACCAAAGCAAGCGCGATGACGGAAGCAAGCCCAATCAAGATCATCACGGGCCCGCCTTTGACAAGGTACTCTAACATGGCGGTATTCTACCAAAGATAAGATGGAAGAAAAACGTAAAATTATTAAATCTGTCGGAGCGGTTGGCTTGATGACTGCCTTAAGCCGGATCTTCGGCTATTTTCGCGATGCAAGCTTGGCTTGGGTTCTAGGGGCGGGCTTTAATATGGATGCCTTCACGATCGCTTACCGACTCGCCAATTTGTTTCGGCGGCTGGTGGGCGAAGGGGCCATGAGCGCCGCTTTCGTGCCTGTATTGATCCAATATCGAAGCGAACATACAACGGCAGAACTCTGGGAATTTGTCAGAAAGTTCTTTTATACGCTTGCTTTCGTTTCGGCGCTCATTGTAGGACTTGAAATTTTGTTTGCTCCATTCTTGGTTCGAATTTTGGCGCCCGGCTTTGAACTGGGAAGTGCCAAGTTTGAGTTAACCGTTCTTTTAACTCGCTTGATGGCGCCTTATCTTTTGTTTGTGGCACTCGCCGCACTTTTGATGGGAGTTTTAAATTCGTTCGGCCGCTTTGTGGTGCCTGCCTTAAATCCGGTTTTGTTTAATCTTTGTGTGATCGCCGCGGCCTATTTTTCGATCTACTTTGCCGCTCAGCCTGCGGTCGTGATTGCATTTGCAGTCTTGATTGGCGGAATTTTACAAGTCCTATCGCAAGTTCCATCTGCCATTCGCGAGGGAATGACCTTTCGAATCGGTTTTTCATTTCGTCATTCAGCAATTCGGAAAGTGGGAGCTTTACTTTTGCCCAGCATTTTTGGAATCGGAATCGTTCAGATTAATTTAGTCGTCGATTCCTTTATGGC
>JACQQO010000108.1 GCA_016206955.1 Candidatus Omnitrophota bacterium | reverse complement strand
TCGAAGGCGTAAAAACTTCACCTTGTAAGATTAGAATTTTAGGGACGGGGGAGGAAAAAAGCAAAGTTGAGATCATCCTTCATGAAGGCAGGAAACGTCAAATCCGAAATATGTTTCTGGCGATCGGCATTCGAGTGCTTCATTTACATCGGAAACGGTATGGGCCACTTAATTTAAAAGGGCTTACGCCCGGCAAAAGCCGTCTATTAAACGATCAGGAAATTAGAGCGCTTTACACCGCAGTTGCCCCAAGATCGCCTCAAGCAAACTTAGAGATTAACGCCCCTAGGGGCGTTTTTTTGACAGGTCATCAAACAAGGAGGAAATCGTGGAAGAAAAGAACAGGAATCAAGCCAAACGCGTGAGCGACTCACAGGTAGAAGTCAGCCAATTAATGATGCCGCAGCACGCCAATATCGCGGGCACCGTTTACGGCGGCGCGATTCTTTCGATCGCAGATAGCGCGGCTTATGTGTGCGCCGCAAGGCACGCCGGTCCCCAGTGCGTAACGGTTTCGGTGGATCAAGTTGATTTCAGAGAGCCCATTCGAATTGGCGAACTCGTGATCTTCAAAGCCTCAATTAATTACGTGGGGCATACTTCGATGGAAGTTGGGATCCGGATCGAAGCTGAGAATTTAAAAACAGGTCAAAGACGGCATACCAATTCTTGTTATTTTACAATGGTGGCCCTTGATGAGTCGGGAAAACCTAAAGCGGTTCCAAGCTTAATTTGTGAAACGGCGGTTGAGAAGAGAAGATTTAAGGAAGGCCAAATTCGCAGGGAACACGCCAAGGAACTCGCCGAGAAGCGCCGCAAAGCCGGTTTGTAAGAAAAAGGGGACAGGCAATATTTCCTGCCTGTCCCCTTTTTTGCTATCCTTTTGAATAAGAAACGTAGGCTTCAGGGCCTTCCCAAACAATGACTTCTGCTAATTCAGCGTTTTGTCTAATTTCCGGCTGATTGAGTTCTTCGAAAAACCATTTCGCGATATTTTCTGAAGTGGGATTGAGCTTATCAAAGGGCGGGACTTCATTAATGTAGCGGTGATCAAACTTCTGCGCAAGATTGCGAATGGCTTTTTCCACCTCGACATAATCAATTCCAATATCCTCGTGGTCTAATTTTTTGCACTTAAACTTAGCTTCCACTTTCCACGAATGGCCATGCAAAGGCTCCACGGCACCTTTGTATTGTCTTAAATTATGTGCGGCTTCAAATCGCGCTTCGACTCGAATGATAAAGTGTTCCGACACCCTGTCCTCCTAGTCCCACCACCTGCTTTCGGCCCGAAGGGCCACCTTCCAAAGGAAGGTCCCCTACGGGGAAAAAGCAGGTGGTGGGATAGACAAATCAAGGCGCATATTGTATATTATTTGTCTTTCGTCTTCAAACCTTGTCATTCTAATTTCCGAGCCCCAAAGGTTCGTGAGCAGGTGAAAGGAGCTAAGTGATGTCGGAGTTGACACTTACAGATGGTAATTTCAAATCAGAAGTATTGGATTCCAAGATTCCTGTTTTGGTTGATTTTTGGGCGGAGTGGTGTGCGCCATGCCGCATGGTAGCTCCTGTGGTTGAAAAAATAGCGAAACAGTATGCCGGCCGATTAAAAGTAGGAAAAGTGAATGTCGATGATAACGCTCAGACGCCCGCTCAATATGGAATTCAAGGAATTCCAACCCTGATTTTATTTAAGGGCGGCCAAGTGGTCAATCAATTGGTTGGTTTTCAGTCTGAACAAAAGTTGAAGAGTGCAATTGATTCTATTTTGTGATGAAAGCATTGATCGAAAAAAAACCCCCTGTTTTAGGAACCAACGGCTTTCCGCTTCAAGATGCGGCAGTCTACGGCCCTATTCATTCGCGCCGCTACGGTTGCTCGCTCGGAATTAATCCCCTTCCCATCACCTATAAATTCTGTGATTTTGATTGCGTCTATTGCCAATATGGTTGGACGCCGCGTCTGGGCAATGACGCTAAAAGAACAAATGAGAAATTAAAATCTTTGGCCGTGCTTATGAGCGAAATCGAAACTTCATTTCAAAAAATGAAGGCCGAGAATGCGCCGGTAGATGCGATTACCATCGCAGGGAACGGTGAACCCACGCTTTATCCTTCCTTTCTCGAATTTGTAACTGAACTTCTAAGATTACGCGATCACTATTATCCAAAAGTCCGAGTTGGAATTTTATCCGATTCTTCCCAATGTCACCGGCCCGAAATTAAAAAAGCGCTCGGGTTGCTGGATGAGCGCTGCATGAAGTTGGACGGCGGTGATTCTCAAACCGTTCGAGGTATCAATAAACCCGCCGGCAATTTCGATTTGGAAAAAACCATTAAAGCGTTAAGCAAACTCAGCGATGTTACGATTCAAAGTTTATTTGTTTGGGGAAGTTTGGATAACACTCAACCGGAACAAATTGGGCGTTGGGCAGAGGCGATTCATCGGGTTAAGCCGGCTTCCGTCCAAGTGTATACGATCGACCGGCCGCCGGCAGATAGCGGAGTGAAAGCTGTTTCCCTTGAAAGGCTTCGCGAGATTGCCGCGTTTTGCCAAAAGACGACTGGAATCAAGACAGAAGTGTTTGACTAAAGGAGCTGATTGATGCAAATGATGCAGGGGAAGTTTAACGGACTCATGCGCTTATCGAATTCCAAAGGGGTAATTGCCGCAGCTGCCATGGATCAGCGCGGCTCCCTTCAAAAATCGATTGCTAAAGCAAGGGGAGTTGATCCAAAACAAATTACCAAAGAGCAGATGGAAGAATTTAAAGTTGCGGTTTCTAAGATTCTCACGCCTTATGCCACTGCGATCTTGCTTGATCCCGAGTTTGGCTTGCCGGCCGTCAAGGCACGCGCTAAAAATGCGGGGGTACTCCTTGCTTATGAAAAAACGGGCTATGATGCGGATAAGCCCGGAAGACTTCCTGATTTACTCGATCTCGAATCGGTTGCGCGTTTGAAGGCAAAGGGGGCCGATGCGATTAAAATTCTTCTTTACTACACGCCGGATGAGAAAAAAGAAATCAACGATCACAAACATGCTTGGGTAGAACGGATCGGCGCTGAATGTGTAGCCCATGATGTTCCCTTTTTCCTCGAGTTTGTCGGATACGATCCGAAAGGCGGCGACGAAAAAGGAATCGAATACGCCAAACGCAAGCCTTACATCGTGACCGAAAGCATGCGGGAATTTTCAAAACCGAATTATCACGTGGACATTCTCAAAGTTGAAATTCCCGTGAATATGGCGTTTGTAGAAGGTTCCAAAGCCAACAAAACCGGTCAAGTTGCCTATACGCGCGAAGCGGCTAAAAAACTCTTCCGCCAAGCCGCCGATGTGGCGACAAAACCTTTTATTTATTTAAGTGCCGGAGTTGATGATGATGTGTTCCGCGAAAGCCTCGAGCTTGCAATTGAAGCGGGCACCAATTGGGCGGGAGTTTTGTGCGGCCGCGCCACTTGGAAAGAGGGCATTCCGATTTATGGAAAAGAGGGAATCAAGGGGCTTGAAAAATGGCTTTTAGATCGCGGCGTTCAGAATATCCAAGCCTTAAATCAAGTCATTAACCGTGGCGCCCACGCATGGTGGGATAAATACGGCGGCCGCAATAAGATTGAGATTGTAGGGGCGGGCTCCAATGCCCGCCCTGTTCTTAAAGAGCACCGGGCGCCCACGGGGGGGCGCCCCTACTGACTCTGTATGCGTAATCGTATTCTCGGTAAAACCGGCCTTCAAGTTTCCGAGCTTGGATTTGGCTGCTGGGCCATCGGAGGCACAAGTTACGGCCCAACCGATGATCGAGAGTCTTTGAAGGCACTTGCCTATGCTTATGA
>JACQQO010000102.1 GCA_016206955.1 Candidatus Omnitrophota bacterium | reverse complement strand
GGGACGTAAAGCAGTTTGGAAAAAGTGGGATCCAAATACAAATAACTTCCAATGATAATCCCCATCGATAATTGCCCAATCAACTTAACCAGACTTGAAAGTCCGCGCGCGTTTTTTCGCTTCAGCTTAAGCCAATCATCGATAAAACCGATCAACCCAAACCAAACAACAACCAATAATGAAGTTAAAAGAAATCGGTTCCCTAGATTTCCCCAAAGCAAGTTGGTGATCAATAAACTTCCAACAATGAGGATTCCGCCCATGGTCGGAACCGTGTTTTTTTGGGCGTAGAAAGAATGGATTTTCTCGGCATGTTCCCGTTGGGTTAAGTTAACGATGCTTAAACCTGAAAGCCACCGAATGATCATAGGGCCCAAAACAAGAACAAGCAAAAAAGCAGTCACGCTTGCCCCAACGGAGCGAAACGAAATATATTTGAAAAGATTAAAAAAAATCGAATATTCTCGTAAGGGATAAAGCAGATAATAAAACACAAAATATCCTTATCAATGATGGACAAAAATTAAACGCCGGCCGGCGTCGCAGTATTAAAATGCTGCTCTAAAAAACATCGAACTCGATCAAGCCGCATCCCATGTGAGCCCTTAATTAGAATCGTATCTCCCTCTCGTAATAGGGAGGCGACAAATTGTCCAGCTTCTTCTGCCGTTTTAAAATGAACTGACTTGCCTTCAAGCTTAAGGCCTGCGAATCGTTCTACTGTCAATCGGCTTAAAGGCCCAACGCCAATCACCCAATCAATCTTCCGCTCAGCCAAATGCCTTCCCAATGACTCATGATATGACGAGGCGTTTTCACCCAGTTCAAGCATATCGCCTGAAATTACAATTTTCCGCCGACGAGAAGCCAACTTCGAAAAAGACTCGATGGCTTGTTCAAATGATTTCGGGTTGGCATTATATGAATCGTCAATTAATTCAATATCTGAAGAACCTAACTGACTAACGCAAAATCGCCCTTCAATCGCAGGGAGCCTCTGCCATGATTGACTTAAGGATTCTAAATCTAAGTTGAAATATCCGGCTGTTGCGATTGCGGCAAGCGCGTTTCGTGCATTAAATGCGCCGTAACCGCACAGCCTAAATTCAAATTGATCATTCACTCTGAAATAAACGACACCCTCCTCCGCCGCAAGCTCCGAGAGACAGAAATCGCAATGCGAAGACGTTCCAAAGGTAACCAAATTGAAGTTCCGGCCTCTCAATTGTCTTAAAAGTTCAGGATCATCTCCGTTCGCAATCACCGTGCCATACCTCCGATCCAAAAAATCGGCCAGTTCCAACTTTGCTTGATAAATCCGTTCTAGAGAACCGAACCCTTCCAGATGAACAGGATAAATTCCAGTAATGACGCCGACCGTCGGCTGAGCCATTTCCGAAAGAAGCGCAATTTCGCCGACGTGACTTGCTCCAAATTCGAGGACGAAACACTGATCTTCCGCTGTAAGCCCAAAAAGATTAAGCGGTACGCCGATATGGTTATTCCAATTGCCTGCGCCCACGCGAACTCGAAATACATCGGAAAGCAAAACTCCGATACATTCTTTTGTCGTTGTTTTTCCTGCGCTCCCCGTAACCGCAACGGTAGGAATTGAAAATCTGGATCGATAAAATGCAGCTAAATCTTGGAGGGCTTTGAGGGTATCGGCAACGACCACAACCGGATATTTGCCATTTTGAATTTTTTGATCCACCAAGGCGCAGGCTGCGCCTTTGCGAAACGCTTCTTGAAGAAATTCATGCCCGTCAAATCGTGGGCCGTGCAGCGCTACAAATAATTCGCCGTCTCGAATCGTACGACTGTCCGTGGAAACCCCAGAAACCTGACGATCGGTTTCTTCCGTAATTAGTTTTCCATCACAAGTTTCTGCGATTTCTCTAAGCGTGAACATTTTTCCTTTAACCAGTGACGTGCAACTTCCTGATCTCTAAATGGTATTTTACGTTCCCCGAAAACTTGATAATCTTCATGACCCTTCCCAAAAATGATCACCAAATCCCCTGCTCGAGCCATTTGGATGGCCTGTCGAATCGCCTCATTTCGATCCGGAATAACTTGTACGCCTAAGCTTTTTTTGTCGGCATGAATCCCTTTTTTGATTTCATTTAAAATATCTTCTGGGCGTTCGCTGCGTGGGTTGTCAGAAGTTAAAATCACCGCGTCTGAAAATCGACTGGCGATTTCCCCCATGATCGGACGCTTCGTACGGTCACGATCACCACCGCAGCCAAATACAGAAATGATACGATTTGGGGCAAGTTCTTTGAACGAAGAAAGCACATTGAAAAGCCCGTCCGGCGTATGAGCATAATCGACGAATACATAAAAATCCTGCCCCTCATCAATCCGCTCCATCCGTCCGCAAACCCCCGGAAAAGCCTGCAAATGAGAGATTAAATCCCCGATGGCATAACCTTCTTCCGAAAGCGTCGTCAAAGCAGCCAGCAAGTTGTAGACATTATGCCGGAGCAAAAGCGGTGTTCGAACTTCGATAGATTGATTTTGAAATGACAATTCGAAATCAAGTCCGTCGAGCCGAGGCTTGACTTTTTGAGCTGAATAATCGCGGTCCTTTTGTAGACCATATAAAGTAAGCCCTTTCTGTCCTCGTAACTCTTGAGCGAGTTTCATGCCGTAGGAATCATCTCCGTTAATGATTAGATGTTTCGAAACGGAGGTTCCAAAAAATAGTTTGCGCTTCGCTTGATAATAACTCTCGAGATCAGGATGGTAATCTAAATGATCTTGAGTCAAATTCGTAAAAACAGCACTTGAAAACTGAAGACCGCGAGTTCGATTTTGAACCAAAGCATGGGATGAAACTTCCATCACACAGTAAGACATCCCGTTCGAAACCATACGGGAAAACGATTCCCATAAGACCTCGGGTGCGGGACTGGTGTTTTTTGCAGGCTGTTTGGTTTTTCCGTCATCATAACAAATGGTCCCAATCAAACCTGAACGGCTGATTCGATTGAGTAAATATTGAATTAAAAATGCAGTGGTCGTTTTGCCATTGGTGCCGGTAATGCCAATCAAATTAAGTTTGCGCTCCGGAAAATCGTAAGAGGCCGAAACGAGAGACGATAAAATTTCACGAGAATTAGAGACGACTAATTGAGGAATCCCCAACTCGCTCACGCTGGGATCAAAAAGTTCCGAAACAATGGCCCTTGCACCCTGCTTAATCGCATCACGAATGAATTGGTGGCCATCCAAGTGTATGCCTGAAATCGCAACAAATAGATCTCCCGACCGAACATCACGAGAATCGGACCGGACTCGATGAATGGGTATGTCGAGCCTACCTTTCCCATTCCAACGATACAAAATCCCTTGAAAGAGCTGGCGCAGTATTTTCATGAGGGCATATAAAAAACCACTTGACGACGTTATATATTTCGGATCAAAAAACCAAACCTAAAATAAATTTTCGGATTTTGCTTTTCGAAAGTAAAACGTAAGTGCTACAGTCAAATACTGATTTTCAACAGACGGATCGAAGCGAAACGGAAGCGGCTCAAAAGGGCTTGCTTTCTCGACTGCAGTGAGACATGTTTCCCTAAAATTTTCAGGTCCGCTGATTAACCTAGCTTTTAAAGCTGAGGTTCTGCCGTCTGCGGAAATCCGATATTGGACGACTGCAACTTTGGACCCACTCCCAAATGATTCAATCGATTCCGCCCAAAATTTTGTAATTTGGGCGCGCATTCTTTTCAAATAAGAAGGAAGCGAATCTTCTTGTATTTGAAGAGGAACTTTCTCCAAGTCAAAAACTTTAAAGGTAAGAGGTTCACTAGAAACTATTTCTTTCTGCTCGGAGGCCAAATTTGCTAACTGATTTTCAAACTCTTGAACCCTTTTATCAATTTCAGTCTGTGAGCGTTCAAAATACCGAAGTTGACGATCCAAATGGGGAGTTCGGGCCTTCACTACCTTTTCCCCACGATTTGGCTTTGTTTGGCTTTCTTTTTGACGCTTTTTTTCAACCTTGTTACTCTTCTTTGTTCCTAGGCTTCCATGATCGATCGCCCTTTCTTGATTCTTTAAGGTCTCCTGAGGCAAAATCCTTACCATCATCAAAGGTGCCCGTGAGGACAAATCAAGACCTTTCGTCAAAAACACAGCCGCCTCTAAGGTAGCAACAAAGAATAAATGAATCAAAAAAGAAAGGGCGATCGCAAATCCATATCCTTGATGAGAAAAAAAGCTTTTATGATTTACTCTCATATTGATTGAAGCAAAGCGCTTTGTTTTTGAGGAACCAAACTTAAATGAAACTGAATTGTCTTTGACTCTGCATCTAAAAATTCGATGTCCATAGCGCGGCCGCTTTTCAAGATCACCTTTGCTGCAAAATGATCGAAAATAACTTGATCGGTTCCGACTGCTTTGCGAAGTTCTGGAGAAAATTGAACGGCCAAACGCTTGCCTTCCAGGAATAACGGATATTGATTTGTAAACAGTGAGAGCATTGGATAATTGATTTTAAGAGATCCCGACCGTACGCTGAAATAGCCTTGCCAATCCATCAAAACAGGATTAAGCGAGATAGATCCCGGAAGCAGGAACACCCATGGTTTTCGGTGGACTTTAAGCCCTAAACGACGTTCGAGGCGCCAAAAGAAAAAATGGTTCACGAATGTCGGCAGACTGATCAAAAAAATCAGAACCAAAATCCAAAGACGTGAACGCCTCACATGTAGACGGGAAGTCTTAAATAGGACGGCAAAGACTGTCCGGACCATTCCAAAGCGAGAAGCCAAACCGTAAATGCAATGAGAAAAAACGAAAGAACTACTAAAAACAAATAAAAGGAGCCTATTTTTTCGGGGGCCGGACGCTCGATTCGAACTCCGAGTTTGGCAGGAGTTTCAGATTCTTCCACAAAAATTTCCTCTACCTGATTGACTTAGCCTTTCTCGCGGTCCGAGATCCTTGAGGAAGACGCTTCATCATGGCAACAATTTCAGGGCGTTGGATCACTTTGAAAAAACTTTCTACCACTTTTGGATCAAACTGAGTTCCTGAATTCGCCTTAATTTCCTGAATCGCCTCTTTAATGGTCCGTCCGCTCCGATAAGGGCGCCGTGACAACATCGCGGTAAATGAATCTACCACAGAAACAATGCGTGCGCCAATCGGAATTTCTTCGCCTTTGAGACGGCTGGGATAACCCGTTCCGTCGTAACGTTCGTGGTGATGGAGGATAATAGGCGTAATCGGACGCAGCGAGCTAATCTGCTGCAAAATGGCTGCTCCCCTTGAGGGATGCCGCTTGACTTCTTCGAATTCCTGTCGTGTCAGTTTCTCTTTCTTATGAAGGATGCTTTCCGGCGTGCCCAATTGTCCTGCATCGATCAAAAAAGTAGCGCGATGCAAATTAGTCAGCTCATGGCCTGAAAGCCCCAAATCAATTCCCATTTGATAGGCAATCTCACCGAATAAAGGAAGATAGATATTTTCCCCGGCAAAGCTAAGCTCCAAAAGTTCATTAATCGTTTTGATGCTGCCCAAGGTCAGCTGTTCGGTTTCCTCAAAAAGCTGCGCATTTTTAATAGCGATCACAGCCTGCTCTGAAAGGGTTTTTAAAATTTCAAGATCGGTTTTCGTAAACGGCGTTCCGCCCAATTTATCTCTGAGCACCACCACCCCAACCACATCATCTTCAATAAAAGGAACCGCAATGCAGTTTCGCGAATGATAAAACTCTGCGGTTTCAGCCACGCGCCCTTCCAATCCATGTCCGACTTTAAGCCGGCGTTTTCTTGTGATTTTTTCTCCTGAAGTAAACTTAGGAATTAAATAAGTTTTCGTCTGATCTAAAAGCAAAACTTCACAACTTTTTGCCTTGAGCACTTGCGAACAAAGCCGCCCAATTCGGGGAATCAGTTGATCCAAGCCGAGCGTGGAGGACAAGACACGGTGAACCGAATGAATAGTTGAGAGCGCCAAAGCGCGCGGGTGTACGGTTTCATAAAAATTTTGCAATTCAAATGACTTGTAGGCCAAATCGACTTCCGACTGCAAAAAATGATCAAAAAGACCGAGATAGGGTTTAATTTCATGTTCCGATTTTCCTACGGCGCACAAGATCAAAAATCCTTTGAGTTCACCTAAATGTTTCAATGCGAAAATGGCGCCGCTCCGGCCGAAACCGCAGTGGTAAAAATTTGGGAATTGATCGATTTCTTCCTTTCGTTCCGACAATTGTTCGAAATACTTTTCAAGAAATGCGCCGCAACTGGTTTGATTCTCTTTGGATTTGGCAAAAAAAGAACAATGTCCCTTTTGATTCAAACGGATTAAACGATGGCTTCCATTTTGAAGCACAAAAAGCCATCCGAGAGGTTTTCCGAAAAATCTCGTAAACTCCCGGTAACCTTCCGTCCACGAAGGGCTTTCGAGCATGTAACGTTCCAAAACCGTTTTTTCTCTAGGCTTCACCATCTTTTCCTAACCTCTAAAACCATTTTAACATGCTTGTCAGCCTAAACCCGCTCAAAAGGTGAAAAAAGCTTATTGTATTCATCCAAAGCAAAGCGATCCGTCATTCCTGCAATGTAATCGCATACCGAGCGGTAAAGTCCATCCATTTTGGTTCTCTGACGTACATGAGGTGGCAGCTGCTCGGGCCTCGCCACATAAAGACGGAAAAGCTCGTGGATAAAACGCTTACCCTTTTCGGTCATCCGCACGACTCGGTGATGCAAATACAGATGGCGCATCAAAAAATCTTTAATCTCATCCACTTTTTTTTCTAAATCTCTGGAAAACCCGACGATCTTCATTCGCGGCTTTACAAGATCGGACGGCTTTTGAATCCGATATTTTTTGATATTTTTCATCGTTTGATAGATTAAATCATTTGCCATTCGATTAATAATTAGACGAATAGCGGTTTTCCTTTTGATGGTCTCGTCTCCGGGAAGCGACTTTTCACTAATGTAACGGTAGGCTTCCCGCCAGAGTTTAATTTTCTCAAGGCTCTTAATCTCTAAAAGGCCTGCTCTCAAGCCGTCATCTAAATCATGACCGTTGTAAGCAATGGAATCCGCAAGATCCACGATTTCAGCTTCAAGAGACGGAAGCCTTTTTCGCGCGTGCTTCCTTAAACCTTCCCGTACTTCGAAAGTTAAATTAAGGCCCGGAAAAGCGGAATAACTTTCTTCAAGCTGTTCAACGATCCTGAGACACTGCCGGTTATGTTCAAATCCACCGTGTCCCTCCATTAATTTGGAAAGCACCTCTTGTCCTGCGTGGCCAAAAGGGCCGTGTCCCAAATCATGAGCGAGCGCGATAGCTTCAACTAAATCTTCATTTAAACGAAGAGCGCGTCCAATCGTCCGAGCAATTTGATTCATCTCGAGCGTATGAGTGAGGCGCGTCCGATAATGATCTCCCTCGTGATTGACAAATACTTGAGTTTTATATTCTAACCTTCTGAAAGCAGTGGAATGGATGATGCGGTCCCGGTCGCGCTGAAATGCCGTGCGGAAATCATGTTCTTTTTCAAGATAAACACGACCTTTTGAATCAGCACTTTTCATTGCATAGGAGGCAAGCCATTGTCTTTCGTGGTCTTCAAGCGCCTCACGTATGACCATCAGGGTGAATTCCTTTTGAGCCGCCGATAAACTGACTGAAGCGACTCTGAAATGACTTTTGTATTTCCAATCACGGGCATAAAATTGGTATCCCCCGACCATCTAGGCACCACATGAATATGAAGATGTCCGGGAACTCCTGCACCCCCGATGCGTCCGAAATTGATTCCTAAATTCATACCACGCGGTTTCATCACCTTTTGAAGCCGGCTCATCATCCACGTGGTTAAATGCACCAGATCGATCAATTCCGACTGGCTTAATTTTTCGAGTGTGCCGACATGACGATTGGGAATCACCATCACATGCCCATTATTATAGGGGAAACGATTGAGGACGGCAAAACTGTTGCGGGATCTCTTTAAAACGAAAAGTTTGCTATCCTGAGAAGATTTTTTAATGCGGCAAATAAAACAGGTCCGGCCCGGTTTATGTAAAATATAGCCCCTACGCCAGGGAGCCCAGAGTTTGTCCATAGAGTAAAAAAGGAAGGAATTTTTTAAAAAACTAACTTCGGCTTCCCGTACAGGTCAAGCAAGAAGTTAAAATTCCTCAGATCAAGGTACTGGATTTTAGCCTCTTGCGCAAGCAATTTCGCGTTGAGTTCAATCCCT
>JACQQO010000101.1 GCA_016206955.1 Candidatus Omnitrophota bacterium | reverse complement strand
TTTCCAGTCATCTCAATATGAAATTGCAAGGCATAAACGCTTTGCCCAAATCGAAACGCTTGGTTCGGATATAAATCAGACGAAGCAAGAAGCGTGGACCCCTTTGGAAGATCAAACGTATCCCCATGCCATTGAAATACAGTGGGGTTTGAATCTCGGATACTTTGAAATGCCGGATCCTCCTTTGCCCATCTCGAAAGCCGAATCGAGTACCATCCAATTTCTTTCTTCTGCCCGGCGTAGACACGTGCCTCAAGAGCACGAGCAATCATCTGAGCCCCAAGGCAAATCCCGAAAACTCGTTTTCCTTTTTTAATGGCATCACAAATCAAGTCACGTTCAGATTGGAGGAAGGGATACCGTTGGGTTTCATCTGCATTCATGGGACCGCCCATTGAAATGAAGAAATCCCACGCCTGTGAACTTTTGGGAACTTGGGAATTTCGGAACAAATCCAAATATTCAATTGAGAATTGATTTCGACTTAGGAAAGTCTCAAGCGTTCCCAATCCTTCGTGGGGAACATGTCGGAAGACCAAAACCTTTTTCATCCCACAGGTGGTTGGGATCATGAATCGCTAGCAGAAGATTCTCCTACCTCTTGAACCCGATCCACTAAGATATCTCTGGGCTTAGAACCTTGATAAGATCCAACAATTCCTTCTTGTTCCATCATATCAATGATTCTGGCCGCCCGTCCGTAACCAAGCCTTAATTTGCGTTGAAGAACGGAAACAGAGGCTTGGCGCGTTTCCAAAACGATTCTGACAGCTTCATCATATAATTCATCCTTTTCCATCATTCGATGGCTCGATTTTCCATCTGAAACTGCTTCGATTTCAGATAAATATTGAGGCCCTTGCTGTTCCTTGATAAACTGGACGATCGAACTAATTTCCTCATCTGTAATAAAAGTGGCTTGGCCGCGAGTCGGCTTTGGTTCGCCCGGTTTCAAGAAAAGCATATCGCCTTTGCCCAAAAGTTTATCAGCCCCATTCATATCCAGAACGGTTCGTGAATCCACTTTTGAAGCGACTTTAAAAGAAATGCGCGCGGGAAAATTAGCTTTGATCACGCCTGTGATGACATCAACTGAAGGACGTTGGGTGGCAAGAATCAAATGAATTCCAACGGCACGAGAAAGTTGAGCAAGGCGCGTAATCGCCGTTTCAACCTTATCCTGTGCTACCACCATTAAATCAGCCAGTTCATCAATCACCAAAATAATATAGGGAAGACTTTTCGGAATCTCGTTTGCTTTTTCTGTTTCACCCGATTCCTCAGAACGCTTTCGATTGTTAAACGCTTGAATATTTCGGGTGCCGCAGGTGGCGAAAATCTGATACCTCCGCTCCATTTCGCTCACAAGCCAGTTCAAAGTGCCTGCTGCTTTTCGAACATCCGTCACCACCGGCGTCAGCATATGAGGAATATCATGGTACGTCGCAAGCTCTACCATTTTAGGATCGACCATCACAAATTTCAGCTCATGAGGCGGACGTGAAAACAGAAGTCCTGCAATGAGGGAATTGACGCAAACGGTTTTTCCGCTGCCCGTGGCGCCTGCAATTAAAAGATGGGGCATCTCGGTCAAATCGCTCACGATGGGGCGACCGCTTGTGTCTTTTCCCAAAAGGAGAGGAAGCTCGAAATGATTTTTGCGATACTCATTCGATTCTAAAAGTTCTTTCAGAAAAACGGTGGTGGTCGTTGAATTTGGAATCTCAATGCCCACAGCCGATTTCCCGGGAATCGGAGTGAGAAACCGAATGCTCGTTGCTTTCAGAACGAGTGCCAAGTCATCCGAAAGGCTGGCAATCCGGTTGATCTTAACTCCCGGAGCCGGCATTAACTCGTAACGTGTGATGACAGGACCTTGCTCGATTTCGATCACTTTGGCTTCAATCCCGAAATCGCGAAGTGTCTCTTCTAAAATCCGGGAATTGCCCTGAAGGTCATCTTCAATTGGAACCACATTCGTGGGTGACTTCAAAAGTGACGTTGACGGCAATTGGTAATTGATAAACGACGCGTCGGAATCTAATGACACTTTTGTTTCTTGTAATTGAGGCTCGTTTGCCTGATTTTTTTTCTTCGGATGTTCTACAGAAGAAGAACTTTGGCCGGTGATGGTCTCTTTTATTTTTTTGACTCTCACGACACTTTTGAGCGCTTCATTAAATATGACTTCCTTTTCTTCTTCTGTTTGTTTGAAACGCTCCGAGGATTCCGTCAACGCTTCCTTGAAGGATCCATATTTTTTAACCTTAGGAATGATAAACGGATGGGTTAATTTTTGTAGAAACGGCTGAGATTCTTTTTTGGACTCAGGCTTCTTGAATTTAATTCCCCATTCTTTTTTAAGGGGAAACCGGTCCCGGATTTCAGCGATCCGATTCTTGGCCCACTCAAGCAACTTTTCAAACAAAGGGTAAAGCAAGAAATCGGTGGCAAGGATAAGCGAGAGGGCCAGACAACAAATGGAAATAATGAGTCCGCCCGCGATCCCAAAATACTTCTCTAAATTCGCGGCGATAAAATAACCGGTAAATCCCCCGGCATTCATTTTCCAATGTTCGCCCGCCAAAAGTGAAAACAGGCTTGCGATGGAAAGAAGAGAAATCGCAATTCCCAAAAATTCAATCCATTTTTTCTGCGGAACTCTCTGAAGAAAAAAACAGCTCGACCAAAATAGAAAAAGAATGGGAATGCTGAAGGAACTTAACCCAAAAGAAAGCCGAAGGTAATGCGCCAAATAAACGCCCGCGACGCCGGTCACATTCCGGTATTGCTGATTGGGATAAGAAGTATAAAACGAATGGTCATTCGGATGAAAAAAGAGGAGGCTGATAAGCGCATAGAGCCCTAAGAGCAAAAATAAAACCCCGATGATTTCGTTGATTCGTTCTGGTTTTAATTTTTTCGCTTTCATCTTCAGATTCCCGTGTGACCGAAACCGCCGTCGTTTCTTAATGTAACGTCTAATTCATTCACGACCTTGAAGCTTGCTGTAACATGCTCGGCAATCACCATTTGGGCAATTCTAAGTCCCCTTTTGACGACGAAAGATTCTTGACCTAAATTAATTAAAATGATTTGAATTTCTCCTCGATAATCGGAATCAATCGTTCCTGGGGCATTTAAAAGTCCGATTCCATGTTTCAACGCAAGACCGCTCCGCGGACGAATTTGAGCCTCATAACCAGAAGGAAGACCGATAGAAATGCCAGTTGGAATCAAAGCACGTTCGCCTCGACGAAGAACGACGTCCTGTTGAACGGCAGCCGGCAAATCCATTCCGGCCGCGCCCTCACTTGAATAAGACGGAAGCTCAAGGCCTGCGTGATGAGGTAAGCATTTGACTAAAATTTGAGCGGTCTCGGACCGCATCGTATGACTCGACATCTTACCCGTTATTTGGACTCAGTTTCTTGAAGCGCTTGTTTACGGCTGAGGCTGATCTTGCCTTGTTCATCAATCGAAAGCACTTTCACAGGAAATACATCACCTACTTTGACATGGTCTTCCACGCGCTTGACAAAACCATCGGCAAGTTCTGACACGTGCACCAAACCATCGGTGCCGGGAAGAATTTCACAAAAAACGCCGAACGGCATAATTTTCCTGGCGCGTGCTTGGTAAATTTTCCCCACCTGCGCTTCTTCTGTAATCGCGCTAATCCGTTGAATCGCAATTTCAGATGCTTTTGGATCCGCAGAAGCGACAAGTACACGGCCATCATCTTCAATATCTACGGTTGCACCGCTTTCTTCTATGATTTTACGGATATTTTTTCCGCCTGGCCCGATGAGTTCCCCAATCTTCTCCGGATTGATTTTAAGCATGGTGATCCGAGGTGCATAATCGGAAAGATTTTTTCGGGCCGAGGGGATTGTTTTTAACATCAGATCCAAAATCTTAAGCCTCGCTTCTTTAGCATCTTGGAGTGCTGTTTTCAAAATCTCGGTGGTGACGCCGCTAATCTTGATATCCATTTGAATCGAAGTAATTCCATTTTTAGTACCGGCCACTTTAAAATCCATATCGCCCAAATGATCTTCAATGCCTGCAATATCGGTGAGGACGCGCCATTTGTTGCCTTCTTTCACAAGGCCCATTGCAATACCGCTTACAGGTGCCTTAATAGGAACGCCTGCATCCATCAAGGCGAGTGTCGCACTGCAAACGGTCGCCATGGAACTAGAACCGTTGGATTCCAAAATGTCGGAAACGACACGCACGACATAAGGAAACTCTTCTTCATTTGGCATCACAGCGCTCAGAGCCCGCTCGGCAAGTGCACCGTGTCCAATTTCACGCCGGCCGGGACCTCGATTGGGCTTCACTTCTCCAACGCTGAACGGCGGAAAATTATAATGGAGCATAAAACGTTTAAACTGCTCCCCCTCCAATGCGTCAATTTTTTGTTCATCACGGCCGGAACCAAGCGTGGTAACCGCAAGACTTTGAGTTTCACCCCGCGTAAAAAGCGCGGACCCATGCGTCCTTGGAAGAACACCTACTTCGCACGTAATCGTCCGAATATCTTTGAATCCCCTTCCGTCTGGTCGCTCTCCCTTATCTAAAATCAAAGAACGAACTTCTTCTTGCTCATAAGCGTCATAAACGGCTTTAATTTGCTTTTCATTAAATTCTGGACTGGCCGTCTCCCAGTGACTGAGAACCTCTTGATAAAGTTCTTCGCGTTTTGCGATTCGCTCCTCTTTGGTCTTCAGCCGAAAAATAGAAAGGAAGCGGTTTTTGAGATCGGCTCGGACTTTCTTCTCGATTCCTTCTGGAATTAAATTGGGTTCTGGCTTTCGTTTTGGCCTTCCACACTTTTTAACCAATTCTCGCTGTAAGTTCGTTAACGCTTTCATCTGCTCACGGCCGAATTGAATCGCCTGATTCATGAGATCTTCCGGTAATTCTGAAGCGCTGCCTTCAATCATCACAACGTTTTCGTCCGTGGACGCAAGAATCAAATCGAGCTCACTCTTCTCAAGCTCTGCGTAGGTTGGAAAGATGACAAATTTACCGTCGATCATACCGACTCGGACCGCACCAATGGGAATTTCAAACGGAATTTGAGAAATCATGAGAGCCGCAGAAGCGCCGATCATCGAAAGCAAATCTGGATTGTTCTGGCCGTCCACCGAAAGCACAGTAGACATGATTTGAACTTCATTATAATAGTGCTCTGGAAAAAGAGGCCTGAGCGGACGGTCAATCAGGCGTGAAGTTAGAATTTCCTTTTCGGTCGGGCGGCCTTCCCGCTTAAAAAACCCGCCCGGAATCTTTCCCGCCGCGTAGGTTTTTTCACGATAATCTACCGTCAACGGAAAAAAATCCTGATCCTC
>JACQQO010000100.1 GCA_016206955.1 Candidatus Omnitrophota bacterium | reverse complement strand
CATTTAATAGTCCTTACGGCGCATGCTCCAAATGTCGCGGGATTGGAAAACTCTCTCAAATCATGGCCCACCAAGTGATTCGGAATCCTGAAAGCCCTCTCTTAAAAGGCGCAATTAATGAAGAGATTTATTTTTCCTTCAATCAATATGTGATTGAGGATTTAATTCATGAACTCAAGGAACATTTTAAGTTCGATTTGTCTCTGCCTTACCAAGAACTTCCGGAAGAAGTGAAAGAGGCGCTTTTTTGGGGCACGCCGGAGATTACGGGATTGATTGAAGAATTGGAAAATCTTTTTTATTCCACTTCTTCTGAAACCATTAAGCGCAAAATTCGAAAGTTCGTGCGCGAAGATATTTGTTCCGTTTGTAAGGGTAAGCGTCTGAATCAAGAAGCTTTAGGCGTAAGAATTGGAAAACGAAACATTGTGGAAGTCACGGCACTTTCCGTGGAAGAAGCCGTTTCTTTTTTTAAAGATATAACATTTGAAGGAAATGAAAAAAAAGTTTCAGATCCAATTCTCAAAGAAATTCGCGAGCGACTTCACTTTCTCAACAATGTGGGATTAGATTATTTGACGTTAGATCGTTCTGTCACAAGCCTTGCAGGCGGTGAACTTCAAAGAATTCGTCTTGCTGCACAGCTTGGCGTTGGGCTTACAGGGGTACTTTACGTTTTGGATGAGCCCAGCGTCGGGCTTCATCCCAAGGACAATGAAAAATTGCTCAACACGCTCACTTATCTCCGCGACATGAAAAATACCATCATCGTCATTGAACATGATGAAGAAACGATAAGGCGTTCCGATTATATCGTGGATTTGGGACCGGGCGCCGGCTGCGAAGGCGGGGAAGTGGTAGGGCTTGGCGAAATTTCGAAATTAAACGGCTCATCCCGCTCACTCACGGGCCAATATCTAAGTGGCAAACTTTCCATCAGTCTGCCGCATGTTCGAAAAGACTTTCGAAAAGCTAAGAAGCTGATCTTGAAAGGCTGCGAAGAACACAATCTTAAAAAAATAGACGTTCAAATTCCGCTTGGCTGTTTCATTTGTGTGACGGGCGTTTCGGGTTCCGGGAAAAGCACATTGGTTCATGACATTTTGTTTCGAGTCCTTCATAACCGTGTTTGGAAAACGGATTATGCCGTGGGAGAGTTTCGTTCCATTTCAGGAGCAGAGGAGATTGATAAAATTATCGAAATCGATCAAGCGCCCATCGGACGGACGCCGCGTTCCAATCCCGCCACATATACCGATCTTTTTACGATGGTCAGAAGATTGTACGCTCAAACTCCGGAGGCGAGACTTAGAAATTTCGATCCTTCGAGATTTAGTTTTAATTTGAAAGGAGGTCGCTGTGAAACTTGCCGCGGGGAAGGATATCAAAAACTGGAAATGAGTTTTTTGCCGGATGTTTATGTGTTGTGCGAAACGTGCCGAGGAGTTCGGTATAATGAACAGACTCTCACTGTAAAATATCGGGATAAAAATATCGCGGAGGTATTGGATTTATCCGTCAAAGAAGCACTTGTTTTTTTTTCGGCGATTCCACAAATTCGCGAGCGGCTCGAAGTGTTAGATGAAATCGGTTTAGGTTACGTCAAACTTGGACAGCCATCGACCACTCTTTCGGGAGGCGAAGCACAGCGAATTAAATTGGCGAGCGAGCTCAACAAAAAAGCGACAGGGAAAACCCTTTACATTTTAGATGAACCCACTACAGGCCTTCATTTTGCCGATGTTTCAAATTTGTTGAAGGCGCTCTTTAAGTTACGCGACAGCGGCAATACGGTTTTAGTCGTGGAGCACAATTTAGAGTTGGTGAAGATGGCGGATTACATTATCGATCTAGGCCCCGAAGGCGGCGTACGTGGGGGCTACTTAATTGCGAACGGTTCTCCCGAAGAATTAGTAACCAATAAGGATAAATCTTATACAGGGGTTTATCTGTCTAAATACCTGTAAATAATAACCTTAAAAAATTGAGTTAGAGGTTTGACTTTTCTATTATCTGAAGCTATACTTTACTTATTAAGAGAATAAAAAAACTCTTAATTATTGAAATTCATTCGGTTAGACTTTATAAATATTATTTAAAAGTCGCTAGACCTCAAAGGAGTCTAGATGATTAAAAGCCGAAGAGACATTTGGTTTCGAGCGATAGGGTTTTTGGTTGCGTTATCGCTGATCAATTTCCAAGTTCTTGAAGGCTACTCACTTCTTTCGTTTCAAAATTTTGCTTTTGCCGCTGAGGTTCTCCCCGAAAATCAAACGTCATTTCCAACAATACCAGTAACTGGCGAACCTTCTCAAGATTCTCCACAAAATTCACAGCCAAACGCTCCACAAACGGATGCCGATTTCCTCGCTTCTGATACGCCGCTTTCAGCTCCAACCGAAGAAGACGAAATTGTTGATGTTACCGAAATTTATGATACGGCCTCGGAGGGAATTCATGAGTTGCAACCCAATATGCCGGTTGCTTATGTGGCGAGAACATTGACAGTTGAAGATCTCAGAGTTCTGAGGCAGCAGAATGAAGAAGTCGGAGTTTTAGTCGCAGGTGAAATGGTTGTTGTTTTTTCGACGGGCGACGAACATTTTATTCGCAATGTAGAACCTGTGAGGGAACTGACGGAAAGTTCGCTAGTTAGCCTTTCGGCGCATTTCCATAAAGAAGGTCCTCCAAGTCAAGCCGATCTTCACGGAGATGCAGGATTGCAGTATGTGATCAGTTCGACTGATTCAGGGGAAGAGGTGGTTTGGGTTCACAGTGGTGCTCAGATCATCGGGCAGATTACGTATGAGGAATTTATTTCTCGCGTTGATGCTTTGAAAGCACAAAGTACGGTAGAACCGGCCGAAGTCCGTGAGCTACTCAATCGCTATATCGCTGCTATCGACGCCTACCGGGAGGAATCGGAACGGGAGGTTCCTGTTTTGGAGCCGCTTCTTTATGCGAACGCACCGGTCACTGTCTTTCCTACGAATAGTGTTGGCAACAAACCTGTTATCGGAATCTTTGAACGATATCCGGCCAGCCAAGAGAGCTTTTTCACCCAAACATCGACGGGTGCCATTCGCTTCAACTATGATGTCCAACGGAGCGAATCTTTTGCAGCACTGTCTATTCAGTTTGATAGTCTCGGTACTACGGCCGTCGAAACCGCTGATCTTTCAGGATTCGATCAAATTACGTTCGGTTTGGCCTCTAGCAATATTTGTGTTTCTGCAAGCGCGGAACCTTGTTTGAAATTAGAGTTCGAGGATATCCGTGGGCAAAGAGTGAAAGCAGAATTTAAGATCCGTGGAATTTCAACTACAGAAAAGCATATTACCATATCCAAGAGCTTTCTCTTGAGCTATTACCCAGATTTCAGACTCGACCAAGTTCGTTTTATCAATTTTGTTTATGATCGAGAGCGTACTTCATCCGCAACCCGCACTGGCTATCTCGATGTTACGACAGGCGGGCTTCATTATGAACCGCCTGCTTCAACGACTACCAATGCCGTCACCAACTTTGGCACGAAACAACCGGGTGCGGGAAGCTTAGAACCCTGCGCCACGAACAACCAAAACCCCTGCACCACAGGTACTTTGGATACGGTCACAAACTTTACTCAAGATACGAAGGATCATTTTACCTTTAATTTTAATTTAGCCAATGGATCAAGCGGTCTCGATGACTTCCGGCGCTTCGGAGGTGCCATGATTAACTTTGGCAAGAAAGCGGACGAAACGCCGGAAAGCTGGGATGTGGCGGCAAATCCGATCATCCTGGGTTTAAGAGGCGCGGGTACGACCGACGGGAAGCTTAAGCTGGACTTTATCGATATCTATGAAAACAAAGTTACGGTTCGAATCGACGGCCTCACCTCAAGCTTTCAGAACTACCTTATCGACGCAGACCTTCTGAACTCAGCTGAAGTCACAGGGTTTGATGTCCGCAAAATTAATGTGGTAGCCCTTGTGGTAGATGACAACACCACAGGCTCTAAAACCGCTCAGGGCACGATTGAAGTGAATGCCCAAGATCTTTACTTCATTCCCGAAGTCTCAGCTCAAGCCCAAGGCTCTGTCACCAATTTGGAAGCCTTTGAGTTTTCAGCCGGTGAGCTTGATCCCAAAGGAGTGATT
>JACQQO010000104.1 GCA_016206955.1 Candidatus Omnitrophota bacterium | reverse complement strand
TTACGCGCCAGGCGCGGCTCCAAATGAGATTTGGGGACACTTTACTTAATTCGAGTCCAAACCTAAGGAATTAAGTAAAGTGTCCCCAAATCTCTGGGAGTCAGTTTTTCGCCATCAGGGATTTCGTCTCATTGCCGGCGTCGATGAAGCAGGCCGCGGGCCGCTGGCAGGACCTGTCGTAGCGGCTGCTTGTCTGATTCCCAGTTCAGTTCATTTGGAAGGCATTCGCGATTCAAAAATGCTTTCCCCTGAAGTACGAGAAAAACTCTTTTGGCAAATTATTACACGCACAATCGTGGGCGTTGGGATCGTCAGTGAGCAAGAAATTGACCGCATCAATATTTTAAGGGCTTCGCTTTTGGCCATGCGTGAGGCCGTGCTCGCACTTACCGTAACACCGGATCTTCTTTTAATTGATGGCCCTTATAAAATTGACCTTCCGCTTAAGCAGGTTCCGATGATTGATGGAGATCGAAAGCTCATCTCCGTTGGTGCTGCCTCCATTGTGGCGAAAGTGACGCGCGATAGAATTATGTGCGATTACGATCTTCAATATCCGCATTATGGTTTTAGGAAGCACAAAGGGTATTGCACTCCCGCTCATGTAGCGGCACTTGAAGAATGCGGACCGTCTCCGATTCATCGGATGAGTTTTCAGCCGATTGCGAATTTCTCCGAAATGGATGACGATGACTAAAGCATCGAATCAAACAATCGGCAGACGCGGCGAGCAACTCGGCGAAAATTACCTTAAATCGCGCGGTTATCAAATTCTGGAACGAAATGTCCGCTCGCCGTTTGGGGAAATTGATTTAATTGCCCGGCATGCGGGCCTACTCGTCTTTATTGAGATTAAAACCCGCCACGGCAATCGATTTGGTTTTCCGGAAGAGTCAGTCAACCGGCGAAAGAAAGACCGGTTGATTCGTCTTGCCTCTTGGTATTTGACACAATACCCAAAATCAAACCCTCAAGTTCGTTTTGATATCTTAGCTATTGATTTTGGCGAGGCCAATCCCAGCTTTCGTTTAATTCAAGATGCCTTTGATTTGAGCCGATAAATGAACTTGAGAATTTTTTTAATTCCTTTTATGATAGGCACATTCGTAAGCGCGCTGTGCCCCAGCGCTGTTTTTTCCCAGGAAGAAGACGCCTTAGCCCAACTTAAGCAAAAGGCCTATAACTTTCGCGAGGTGGCGCCCGGCATTTACCGAAGCGGGCTTATTCCGGCTAAAGTAACGCCCATGCTTAAAGATTTGGGAATCAGAACGGTTCTCAATTTTGATAATAATCGAAGACGGGCCGAGGAAGAAAGAAAACGCTTAGAGCAGTTGGGCATTGAGATGATTTGGATGCCGTGGAGTGGATGGGATGCTCCCTCGGATGAGGTTATTTCCGAATCGCTTTCGCTTCTTGAATCCAAAGAGCATAAGCCGATTTTAGTTCATTGCAAACACGGCCAAGAACGTACGGGAGTAGCCATTGCATCGTGGCGGATCAAAGAGCAAGGCTGGACATTCGATCGGGCTTATCAGGAAATGAAAGTTTGCAACTTCCGCCCATTTCGCTACGGGCATTTAAAACGGTATGTTTGTGAATTTGCACAAGCGCATGGAGACAAAGAAGCAAATTGCGGCAGCGCACTTGAACAAATGAAAACCGACACGCTTTCTTCCTTCTATCAGCTGAGAAAATGGAACCCCTTTTTAAAACGGGATCTATGAAGAAGGTTTTTTTCCGAAACCTCACTTTCTTTCTGTCTCTCCTTTTACTTTCTAGTCCTATCTTCGCTGAAAAAGAAATCGAATACGATCCCTATCTTTCCATTTTGCGTTATCCAGAAACTGCCGAAGAACAATTCACCGAACGGCGCGAGCGGGCTCAATTCCTTGCCCGAATTTTAGAACAACCGATACGGCCAGTTGGATATGGTTTGGGAAAAACGGCCGAATGGGCTGAGCGGGCCCATCTAGAGGACAAAGTCGTTTGGTTTTTTGACGAACTTGCTATCCATGGCATTCATCTCAAAACGAAAAGTCCAACAGAAGCAAGTTTTGGGACCCTGGGCCTTAGAGGGCGCATTGAGTTTGAGAAGCTTTTTAAGATTGAGCAGCCTTATCTTACGACGGAAGCTTTCGGGGGGTTAACACCCAATAAAGATTTTGCCGGCTCAACCGTGGAGTTGGGAGGCCGCTATCATCTCGAAGCTCCTGCCGGAGCTCTTTTTCATGAAGGCTTATTTCGCTACGATCGGAGCTCCGCCGAAAGTTTTTACGGCGTCGGCCAGAATACCAGTTTGGGAGATTTAGTGACCTATCAGCCTGAGCAACTGAAATGGGAAGGCTCTTTGGGATACCGTTTTAATCCAACCATGGACGGCCGAGCCGTTTTGGTTTACGAGAAGGTGCATATTGGAAACGGCAATCGCGAAAGAGTGGGGAAAATTAAAGAATATTTTGGGTCTGCAGGGATGGCCGGTATTAATGGAGGGGATCTCATTGGTTTCGCGGCTTCCTTCATCCACGACAATTCGGACAGCAAATCCGACCCCAAGCGCGGCGGAAGCGAAAGTATTGATGTCTCTTATCATCACGATACGGACGGAACCGATTTTCAGTTCGTGAAACTCGTTGGTTCAATCCGGCATTTTTTCCCGATCGGTTCAGACCGAAGAATTTTGGCGCTGCGTTTGGCTGGTGAAAAAAATCAGAAGCTATTCGGGGATGACATTCCGTTCTTTAAGATGGCCCGTTTGGGCGGTTCAGACCGTTCCGATGGAAGCGAACTTCTTCGCTCTTATCGCTATAACCGTTTTTTTGACGAAGGGCTCCTTACGGCTAACGCGGAGTATCGATATAATATTTATGAATATGGAAACTTTGCCGGGGATGCGTTTCTCTTATTTGACGTGGGAGAGGTGTTTGAAGAAATCGAAACGTTTGGATTTGAGGAGCTCAAATTTTCCTATGGCGGCGGATTAAATATCAAGTTTCGCCGCAAGACGCTTTTATCCCTTCTCTTGGCACGAGGCAATGAGGGATGGCGAGCGGCCGCGCATACGAAAATTTCATTTTGAGGTGAATCTAAAATGAAAACAGATTTTTCACGGTTTGTCAGAGCGCTGGTACTTCTCAGCGCCGCGATGATCATCGGCATGCCGATTCGAGGATTTGGCCTTACAGTTGAAGAATTTGATCAGCAGGTGAAGGATCGGGAAATCTTCTTCTACCGCGAGTTTTTTAATAATATTGTGTACGATCCTTTTGCCAACCTTTTACGCTTCGACCGGCTTAGGGACCGGCTTTTCCCAAGCGAGCACAAGGCGCGCGATATCAATCCTTTTGACGAAGTCCCTGATTCAGGATTTTTTGTGAATCGTCACGCTAAAAACCGCATGTCGCTTTCTGATTTAAAGCGCGGGCCCGATCTGGGAGACGGACCCAATCCTCAAGGGCCGTGGACGGTGCTCAAGGGCAAGACTGAAGGAGTGAGCGCAGGCCTTATGATCAAAGATGAGCGTGGAGACCGTTACCTGCTTAAGTTTGATCCTAAGGAAAATCCCGAGATGGCCACTTCGGCGGAAATGATTTCTCATAAGTTTTTCCACGCGTTCGGCTACCATGTGGCGGAATATTATTTGGTTTATTTTAATCCCAGTATTTTGACCCTTGATCCGAAGGCGACTTATTACAACAAAGATGGATTCAAGAAACCGTTAAACGAGGAAGCCCTTCAAGAACTTATGGATCTAATGCCCAAATTTAAGGGGGGAGTGCTTCGGGCTTCAGCCAGCAAGATTCTTGAAAATGCGAAAGGGTATATGGATTTTGAAGGGCGGCGCAAATCCGATCCGGATGATCTGATTCCCCATGAAGACAGGCGTTC
>JACQQO010000099.1 GCA_016206955.1 Candidatus Omnitrophota bacterium | reverse complement strand
TTGAAGCGGGCTCACCAAAAGATAGCTTTGCCCGATCGCAAGTGTGATGGTTTCGCCCTCATACCATCTGTCTTTATAAATATTTCTCTTCCATTCCGCGTTCGGAACCAATCCGCCTGCCGTCGGAAGTTCCAGTGCCACGGAAGAACCAAATCCTAACTTCTTGGCATATTCAGCAATCCGCTTCTCGCCCAGAAGCCTCCCCGCATTGTAAAAATAGACATTACACGAGCGCTCGATCGCCGTGTAAAGATCAACTCGCCCGTGCCCTTCTGAAAACCAACATTTAAATGCTCGCGAATTTGGGCCGAATTTAAAATATCCCGGGCAATTAAACGTGGTGTGAGGCGTGATCACTCCGGTTTCAAGCGCGGCCATGGCCGTCACCAATTTGAAAATGGAGCCCGGCGGATAAAGACCGTTGAGGCTTCGATCTAAAAGCTTGCGTTCTTTGGAACCGATCACACGCAATCGCTCTTCTCCTTTGCCCGGCGTGACAAATACATTTGGATCAAAGCCAGGCGTACTGATTGCGGTGAGAAGTTCACCCGTTTTCAAATCGATCATTAGCACAGCGCTCGGCTGCCGTGAGACAATCGGACGAATCGCCGCTTCAAGCCGAGTGTCAATGGAAAGATGGACATCATTTCCGGGACGCGGCTCCTGTTCGCCCAAAAGCCGAATGGGCACGCCGCGGGCATCGACTTCAAGCTGTCTGCCGCCGTCTTCCCCCCGAAGTTCACTGTCAAACACACGTTCGATTCCAGCGCGGCCGATCCATGACCCAAAGTGATAAATGCTCGGATCAAGGGTCTTATATTCCTGAGGCGAAATTTTTCCGATGTAGCCCACCACATGCGCTCCAACTTCTCCTTGAGGATAAGTGCGGATGCTTCCCACTTGGATGAAAATACCGCCTAATTCGGGACGTCTCTCTTCAATTTTCATCGCCACTTCTTTTGAAACGTCCTGTTTCAATAAAACAGGTGTAAAGGAAGCGAGCCGAGTGCTCGAAAGCCTTTGACGAATCTTGCTTTCCTGCAGTTCAAGAAAGGTACTCAAAATCGGAATATCCTTGGGATTAAAATCTTCCGGAATCGCATACACATGATAGGCTGGACGGCTGGTGGCAAGCAAAACTCCGGAACGGTCATAAATATTTCCGCGAGGCGATTCAAGACGGATGATTCGAATCCGGTTCTGCTCACTGGCTTTTCTGAAGTGTCCGCCATGAATCACTTGGGTTTGGAAAAGGCCGACGCCCAATACAGCAAAGCCGCTCAGCATCGCAAGCTGGAGGAAATAAAATCGAAAATAAGTTTTCATGAAATACAATCACCTTTATCCTCCCCCATCAAGGGGGAGGAAAAGTCCTTAAACTAAAACAACTCATATTGTTTTTCCTGAAGCGGTTTCAAAAGCCATTTTTCAAATAAGGGAAAAAGAAAAAAACCAACGGCGGTTGTATAAATCGCGATGAAGAACGTTTGAAGGAAAATCCGCTCATCCCAATATCGTAAATCCTGAACTAAAAAAGCGAACAAAAGATAGAGGAGAAGCGAAAACCAGGAAACAGAAAAAAGACTCGCCAGATGAATCCAGCGTTTTTCGCGGTCTAAGCGAATTGCAAAAAATTGAACCAAAAGCGCTCCCCCCATATAAGAAGCCGTGTGAAGCCCAAAAAAAGAATTGGTAATCAGATCTTCGAGAATCCCGATTAAAAAAGCAAGCTTCACGACCGATTTCCAGTTGATTCGAAAGGCGTAAAAAACGAGGAAAATAAGCCCGACTTCGGGCTTGATTTGACGGATCGAAAAAAAAGGCAGCAAAGAAAGTTCAAACCAGAGGAAGACGGCCAAAACCAAAATTATTCGCCGGTTAGAGAAGAAACGCACAAGACCTCCTCCAGTTTTGGAAATTCGACGTTGGGTTTGACGAGTGCATAAAGACTGGGCCGGTCTTTTTCGCCGCTCACCAGTTCCACTTTTCCAATCGGAATTCCTTTGGGATAAATTCCGCCGACACCGGAAGACATAATGAGATCGCCGATTTGAATTTCGGACGTCCGGTCTAAATAACTCATCTTAAGCATCGCAGAACTGGTTCCTTCCACAAGGCCGACCGTGCGCGTGCGCTCGTTCATGGCACTCGCCCGCGATTCACTATCCGTGAGCAAAATCGCGCGCGCCGAAT
>JACQQO010000098.1 GCA_016206955.1 Candidatus Omnitrophota bacterium | reverse complement strand
TGCTTTTGGGTTAAATATCCACCTTATATTTCGGTCTTTTTAGCGCACTTTCTTAATTATTTCTTTTTCCACAGTTCTTTTAAGAGCATGAGCGTGAGATCGCTATAGCGTGAGATCGCTATCCAGGGACGCGCAAGCTGTTCGATATGGGTCTAGCGCATCACCCCATTCCTTCCAGTTATTCCTAACGCTTATGGACGCATCCATAAATTTTTTTTCATTTTATTGATTGTTTTCAGAATCATAATTTCCGCTGGTAAAAGTTTGAAAGCCAAGCTCTGCATTTTTTGGTTGGATTTTGAAGCCAAGGAATGTAAGATTGTCTACTTAAATTGACTGGAGAATTCTTTTATGTGGACGAAATGGTTTCCTTGGCGATTTATTGTCCGCCGCGTGGCGCGCGCGGAAGGATTTATCGATCCCATGGTGGTTCTCTCCCAGCTTCAGCGGTTTGCACAACCTTCCGAAGTGGTGGCGCCCGTCGAACTTTTGCGGATGGTTGCCGTGCTGCAGGCGCGCGGCCTGATGAATTCACAGGCCATTCAACATAATCTCGATTGGATTTGGCCCCATTGGGTGGTACGCCAATTTGATCCTTCTGATGATGCCTTTATTCCGCGCGCTTTTTCGATTACCCACATTAATCTCACGCACCGAAACTGGACTGCCGTTGGGCTCCCGAGTTCATCCGATTATCCCATCATTGATCCTCGCGGACTCGTGACTCCCTTTTATGATGGGTGGTCCCTCGATAGTTGGGTTCTAATGCCCGATCGAGAAAATTTGATTCCTTCTAAACTTTCGTCTGTATCGCAAAAACTTGTTTTGGACGGCAATCTAGCGGTGGAAACAAAAGCTGAGTTTAAAAATTTATCGTTAACGTCCAAAGTCGAGATGTTCCGAGAAGAAAATGTTCCAGTCTGTCAGATTGCGGTTAAAGGCAGGGCAGGAGAAAATGGCTGGCTTGCGATTTCGTTGAGGCCTTACAATCCGGAAGGCGTCAGTTTTATCCATCATATTTCTAAGCTCGAAGATGAGCGGGGATGGAAGATTAATAATAAAAATCATGTTTATTTCAATGTGGTTCCCGACGGGCACAACTTTTCTCATTACCGCGAAGGCGATGTGTACCGAAAACTTCCAGAGCCGAGTCAGTTAAATCAAATTTCATGCGATGTGGGCATGGCAACCGCGGCAGCTCTTTTTCAGCTGAAAAAAGATAGCGAACGCGAAGTGATCGTTCAGATTCCTTTAAAGGAACCCTATCACAAAATCCCTGTTTTTCGTGTTCCAGAATCAGCAAAGACAGAGTGGGATCAAAGTATCAAAGGCGCTGCCAGACTTTCTATTCCGGATCAAAAATTCCAATTTTTATACGCTGCGGCTCTCAAAACAACGGTCCTTCATTCTTCCCATGAGGTTTATCCGGGGCCGTTTACCTACAAACATTTTTGGTTTCGGGATGCCGCCATGATCTTGCACGCTTTGCTCTGTGCCGGATTGATTGATCGAGTTGAGAAAATTTTAGATTCTTTTCCGAGCCGCCAGACGCCGCTGGGATATTTTCGCTCACAGGATGGCGAGTGGGATTCCAACGGTCAGGTTTTGTGGGTGATGCAAAGATTTTGTGAACTGAGCGGAAAACCTCCCAAGCGCGAGTGGAAAAACGCGATTTCACAAGCTGCCCATTGGATCCGAAGAAAACGTCTGCCCGAGAATTTAAAAGAGCCGCACGCCGGCTTATTTCCGCCCGGTTTCAGCGCAGAACATCTGGGCCCGAATGATTATTACTACTGGGATAATTTTTGGGGAGTCCGCGGTTTAAAAGCCGCTGCTGAGCTTTTGGATTTCTTAGGCGAGGAAAAATCAGCCCGGGATTTCCAGCATGAGGCGAATAGCTTTTTAGAATCCATTGAGCGGAGCCTCAACAAAGTGTCTGGAAACTTGGGACATGCCGCGATGCCAGCCTCGCTTTATCGCCGAATGGATGCGGGAGCGATCGGTTCCTTAGCGGCCAGTTATCCGCTCCAGTTGTGGCCGGCGCAGGATGAACGCATTCTGGCGACGGCAGATTATTTATTAAAAAATTGTTTTGTTTTGGGCGGTTTTTTTCACGACGTCAGTCATTCGGGAATTAATGCCTATCTCACGCTTCATGTGGCTCAAATTTTGCTCCGGGCGGGCGATAAGCGTTATTTTGAGATCATGAAAAATTTATCAGACCTTGCTTCGCCTACGGGTCAGTGGCCCGAAGCGATCCACCCAAGAAATCGCGGCGGGTGTATGGGAGATGGCCAGCATGTGTGGGCCGCTGCGGAGTGGATGATGATGATCCGAAACTGTTTTGTGCGTGAGGAAGATAACAATCGGTTGATGCTTTGTTCTGGCGTTCCGCTCGCATGGCTTAAAGAAAACGTGGAAATTTCGTTTGGGCCGGCCCCCACCACTTTTGGTATGGTTCATATCAGGCTTAAATCTCAGGCCAATCAAGTTAAGGTTTCTTTGGAAGCCGATTGGCACCGGAATGCGCCGCAGCTTCATCTTTCTTTTCCGCGTCAGAAACCAATTCAACTCAAAGAAAACGAAACCGAAATTGAGTTTCCTCTCGAAGGCTAGTCATGAATATCCTCATGATGACCAATACTTACACTCCCGTTGTTGGAGGTCTTGAAAAGTCCATTCAAAGATTTACGGCTCAATTTCGCAAATTCGGGCATCACGTTACGATCGTAACTCCTGAATTTAAGGGCATGCCCAAGAAAGAAGTAGGCGTGCTCAGGCTTCCTTCCATTCGGGAATTTAGCGGATTTGATTTTTCAATCAATTTGCCGATCCCGGGCCTTTTGTCAAAACTCGTGGATTCCTTTAAGCCCGATGTTGTTCACGCTCATCATCCTTTTTTGCTTGGCGACCTTGCCTTAAGGCTGTGCGGCCAATATCGGATTCCGCTGGTGTATACCTATCACACCATGTTTGATCAATATAAATATTATCTTCCGCTAGTGAATGATGCTGCAATGGGACGTTTTTTGACGGAACTGTCGCTCGAGTACGCCAACTTAGCGGATCAAGTGATTTCTCCAAGCGAGAGTATTCGCGATTTTTTAATCGAGCGCGGAGTTCGAACGGCCATTGAAGTCGTTCCAACGGGAATTGACGTCAACTTTTTTATTCCCGGGAAAAGCGATAAAGTTCGGAATCAATTGGGAATTCCTCGAGGTGCTTATCTCCTTGGTCATTTAGGCCGTTTGTCGGCTGAAAAGAATTTGGAATTTCTCGCCCATGCAGTTCTTTTGTTTTTGAAACAAGAAAAACAAGCACATTTCCTTGTGGCAGGAAAAGGTTCATTCGCGAAGACGCTCAGGAAAATTTTTAGACAGGAGAAAGTGGACGATCAAGTTCATTTTATCGGAATTTTAAAAGGTAAAGATCTTGTTGATTGCTACCACACGATGGATGTGTTTGTTTTTGCTTCCCAAAGCGAAACCCAAGGACTGGTTCTAGCCGAGTCCATGGCGTGCGGGGTTCCTGTTGTGGCTCTCGATGCTCCAGGAGTGCGCGACATTGTCAAAAATTACAAAAATGGCCGTTTGGTTTTTTCAGAAGATGAGGAAAAATTTTCAGAAGCTTTGGTTTGGTGTTTCAAACAAAGCCGGACGCAGTGGAAAAAAATGAAAACGGAAGCTCGAAAAACGGCTGAGCAATTCTCGATTGAAAAATGCGCCCAGCGGGCCTTGCATATCTATCGATCGGTCAAAATAAAGAAGTACACCCCTCGCAGGATTCAAAAAAACAAATGGCGCATGGTGATGAGGCGCCTCAAAACCGAGTGGGACTTATTCAGAAAAGTTGCTAAAGCAACAGGCGCCACCCTTGCCGAAATGATGGTGGGTAGTACGGATTCATCTTCAGTTTAAAATTCTCCTAAAAATTCAAGGATGACTTGAACGCTTCCATGCCGTATAATACCTCCTTTTAAATAATGGCCTAGGACAAGGCTAAACTCGTATGAGATCAAACCCAAAAAAGACCCTTAAAACGAGATTGT